>NZ_PIQX01000005.1 GCF_003049085.1 Campylobacter concisus | reverse complement strand
ACTATATGTATTACGACACTTTTATACTACATTTTGTTATTACTAGCAACTGATCCGACCACGATGAACACTCTTCGTATCGTCGGCAGCGTCAAGTGGGTATAAGAGACATCATCTAGCTCTACAATAAGTGAATTTAAAATTAGCGATAGTGATTTAACAGGCTATACATTAGAACCATATGGCGAAAGCACAAAACAGTCTGATCAAGACAAAAGAATACCTAGAGGAAAATATAATCTAGTATGGCATGTTTCTACAAAATATTCAAAAGACAAATACTCCAAAAATAAGCGTGGAAATTTTTTAGAGAATGGATTTCCAAAATTATATAATAATGATGTTCCTAAAAGTAGAGCCATATTAATACATGTTGGTAGCAAAGAGGAGCATTCTGAAGGATGTTTGCTGTCAGGGAGCGATATCGTTGTTGGTGAAATAAATAGAAAAAGATACGTTACAGCTGTTTCTGGCAGTATAAATAAATTCTATCAGCTTATAAAATATATCGAGAGCAATGAAATAGATAACGTTAAAGTTGTGATTGAGGAAAAATATGAAGATTATAAATAAAATAATTCTTTTATGGCTAATGGTATTTATGTCGCCTTCTCTTTTTGCAGAGCAAACCACCGAGAAGTGTTTTAATGGCTTTTTGGATAATAAAGCACATTTTGCCAAACAAGACAAATTTGACGATTTTGATTTTTCTAACATTTTAGCTGACAAGCGTATAAAATTTTTGGGTTATATCGGAGCTAATTATCACAGACTACATATAAATTTTGATAGCATTAAAAAGATATCAAGGCCAAAATATGTAGTATCTGGCAACTACAAAATAGCCGGAAAAACTCAATCATTTAACGGCGAAATTAAAATATCTGAAATAAGAAAATATACAAATTTTAACTACGGCGTTGATGATTTTATGAAAGGCAAAATAAATGCCCAAGGCATAGCCTTAGCGACCTATTCTCTAAAAGGTGAAACAGAAAAATTTCAAGCTAAAGGCTGCATGCTAACAAGATGGTACATTGACAACGATAAAAAATTGTTATACGACGATATATCAGAAGATGAGGATTTGTACGCAAATAATTTATTTTGTGGAGAGTGCGAGGTGGGTAAGATGCAAACAAGGCCGTGTGCATGGGGGCATTACAGGATACCAAATAGCGGCGATCTTGACATAGGGGCTGGAGAATTTAGTCCGAACCCAAAATATCTTGGCAACGGCTGGAGCGACTTTAATAAAGATGAATAAAATTGCAATGAAACATTTTTTAATACTATCTCTAATTTTAGGTTTTCTAAATTTAACAGCTAGTGAAAATTTACCGCGCACAACAAGCATAGACAAAATCAAAGTAGGTAAAATTTTACCTACAAGTAATTTATCATCTAAAAAAATTAAATATTTCTTAGACGGCGAAAAGGCAAGCTTCATAAATTTATCAAGAACACAGATAATGACGCTCGATTTTTGTTGCGGTGGTAGCGGTGAGGTCCAAAGGATAAATGTCAAATTTTTTGATAAAAATTTAACTAAAGATTATATAAATTCCAGCAAAATAAAAGATTTTACTACAAATTCCGGCATCAAACTTGGTGACAAACAAGACCAAATTTTAAAGAAGCTAGGCAAGCCAAACGATCTACAAGAAGAAAATGCCACCTCTATCGTCACCTACATCACTGAGCAAAACGAGAGCAACCTCTTACAAGAATTTGACATGCCACTTTATTACGAGAAATTCATCTTTTCTAATGGAGTTTTAAAAGAGTATGAATTTGGATTTGAATACCCATGATATTCCGCGGATCAGGATATTAATTCCATAGAGTAGCAAAAGATATTTTACGGCCTAAAAGTATAGAATTTCTACTCTTCGTCCAAATTTATTTCAGGTAGTTTCTCTTCGGCAAAACTCTTATCTTTTTTGGCAGCTGACGCAACCTCACTCGCTTTTTTTAAAAGCCCATCAAGCCCTTGTCTTGCCAAACGCTCATTTAACTGCTCTGGCGTATCTTTCACACCATCAAGATCGCTAAAATCGTCAAATTCTTCATCGTCTTCTTTTTGGATCTTTATCTCGTAATCAAGCTTGCCATTAAGTCTAGCTAGTTCGTCGCTTATCGCAGTGCAAAAGACCTCGGTGTATCCTCTGTGAGCGCAGTGTTTGGCTAGAAATTCACTCATCACATTTAGGTGATTTATATAGTCATCTTGCAAGATATTTGCCTGCAAAAGCTCAAATTTCAAAAAGAGCCAGTAGGTGTTAAGCACGTCACTTTCGCAGTACTCGTTGATCTTATCAAGCTCGTCTGCGTAGTAGAGCTCAAGCACCTGATCGCCGTGCACGTCGTATTTGCCAGGTAAATTTAAGCTAGCACAAAGTGTATCAAGCTTTAGTCCTCTTACGCTTCCAAAATCGCTTATAAAATCAAGCAAATCAAGATGAAATTTAGGCGAATATCTGGCTCTATAGTTTTCCCATTTATTTTTATTTAGCTCTTTGTTTTCGCTCTCGTAATACGCCGCCGCGTTTAGGTTGTAGCGCATCGCACGCACCATTAGCATCGGCAGGTCAAAGCCACGGCCATTAAAGCTAACAAGCCTAGGATTGTAGTCATTAATAAATTTTAAAAATTTAGCGATGATCTCGCGCTCATCCTTGCCCTCCATCGTGCTAACTTTTAAAAATTTACCGTACTCATCAGCCATTACCGCAGAGATTGCGACTACTCTATGAAACATCACAGGCAAAAACTCACTCCCACTGGCCTCTTTTTGTAGCGCCATCGCTTGCACGCTCACATCTTCATCGCTCCCGTCAATACCATAAATTTTTCTTATCAAATTTGCATCAGGTATCGTTTCGCAGTCAAAGACACAGATGTAACTTTTCGCCATTTTAGCCCTTTTTTAAGCATTTTTTTTTAAAATCATACCAAAAATTTATATCTAAAGTGATCAATGCAAAACAAAAATCAACTAAAAATAGCCATCGTCAAACTCTCCGCTCTTGGGGATATCGTGCATGCAGCTATTGTGCTTCAGTTTATCAAAAAGCACTATCCAAATGCCCATATCACTTGGCTAGTTGATGCTCGTTTTGCAAGCCTTTTAAAAGATCATCCGCTTATCGACGAGCTAGTCGTTTTACCGCTTAAACAAAGCTTTAAACAAAGCTACAAGATACTAAAAACCCTTGGTAAATTTGACAAAGTGATCGATCTGCAAGGACTTTTTAAATCAGCCGTCGTAGCAAAAATAATAGGCAAGCAAACTTATGGCTTTAGCAGAGAGAGTGTCAAAGAAAAGATCGCAGCCAGGCTTTACAAGCATAAATTTAAAATTGATTACAACGAAAATATAATCATTAGAAATTTATCGCTTGTAGCTTTTGCTCTAAATTTTAGCTTTGAAGCAAGTGAAATTTTAGAAAAAGTACCTTGCTTTGAAGCAAGTGAAATTTATAAAAACGAAAGTGGTAAAAAACGCGTTTTGATCGCTGCCTTTGCAAGCGAAGAGAGCAAAATTTATAACAAATTTAAAGATGTGATCAGGCTACTTGATGGATGCGAAATTTGCCTTTGCTACGGAAGTGAGAGCGAGAAAGTAAGGGCTGAGGCGATCATCTCAGGTACCTCGGCAAAGCTACTTGAAAAACTTAGCATAAAAGAGATGATAAGCTTCATTACAAGATGTGATTTAGTAATTGGCAACGATAGTGGCCTAACACACCTTGCTTGGGCGATGAATAGGCCTTCTATCACACTTTTTGGCAACCGTCCCAGCCACAGAAATGCTTACATCACGGATAAAAATTTAGTTATAGATATGGGCAAGCAAATAGATGCCAGAAGTATCGATAAAAACGACTTTTGCATAAAAGAAATTTTTCCAGAAACGATTGCAAATTTTGCAAAAAGGCTGCTAAATGGATAGGCTCTATCTGGCTAGCTTTTATACTTTAAAATTTTTTATATTTTTACTGCCTAGCTCACTTAGAGATTTACTTGCTAAATTTTTAGCGTTTGCGTTTATGAAACTTAAAAAAAAGAGATTTCATATCGTTATGACAAATTTAAATCTTGCATTTGGTGAGTCAAAAACCAAGGAAGAGAAGCTAGAGATCGCTAAAAAATGTTACTACAACTTTGCAAAATATCTTGGTATAAATTTTATCCTCAATCAAAACACGACAAAGCAAAAAGTGCTTGAAAAAGTTAGTTTTAAAAATGAGCATAATCTGCTTGAAGCGCTTAAGCTTGATCGTCCGATTATCGTGACGACCGCGCATTTTGGGCAGTGGGAGCTTTTTAGCTTAGCAATGGCTGCTCGTTTTGGTGCAGTCTCAGTACTTGGTAGAAAGCTTGATAGTGGCGTCATGAATGAAATTTTAAAGGCGAACAGATCGCAGTTTGACGTGGAGCTCATTGACAAAGATGGCGGTGCAAAAGATATTTTAAAAGCGCTAAAAGCTAGGCGAATAGTGGGAATTTTAGTCGATCAAAATACCGCTCCAAAAGATGGCATAAAGGTGAAATTTTTTGACAAGGATGTGCTTCACACACCAGCTGCAAGCGTGTTAGCTCAAAAAACAAACGCACTAATAATTAATGCATTTATCTATCAAAAAGATGAAAATATAAGTGAAATTTGCTTTTCGCCAGCCATTGATATAAATAAATTTGACAAAGAAGAGGCGGTGCAAAAAGTAACGCAAATGCAGTGCAGCGCGTGCGAAGAGGTGGTTAGAGCAAGGCCTGAGGAGTACTTTTGGTTTCACCAAAGATTTAAGAGATTTTACGAAAAAGAGTATGAATGCTAAGCGTTGTCATCTTAACTTTTAACAGCGAAAAATACCTAAAAGAGGTGTTAGATAGCGCTAAATTTGCTGATGAGGTCATCGTGGTTGATAGCGGCTCAAAAGATAACACAAGGCAAATTTGTGATGGCTTTAGCAACGTGGAATTTCACGAGCAAGCTTGGCTTGGATTTGGCGCGCAAAAGCAAAAGGGTGTGGATCTAGCCAAAAACGAGTGGATCTTTGTGCTTGATAGTGATGAGGTGATCACGGATGAACTTAAAAACGAGATCATAGATACGCTAAAAGAGCCAAAATTTATGGCCTACAACGTAGCTAGGCTAAATTTTTTCTTTGGCAAAGCGATCAAAAATATGGGGCTCTATCCAGACTACACAGTGAGGCTTTTTAACAAAAATTTTGCCAAATTTGATGGCAGAGCTGTGCATGAAAAGGTCGTTTTAAATGACGGCTCACAAAGGCTTGGCGCGCTTAAAAATCACTTCTTACACTATGCATATGAGAGCATCGAGCAGTTTATAGCTAAGCAAAATCGCTACTCAAGCATGGGCGCAAAAAGAAATTTACTAAAGGCGCTTACAAGCCCAGCGTGGACATTTTTTAAGCTTTATGTGCTAAAAGGTGGCTTTAAAGAGGGCTTTGCCGGCTACATCATAGCTAGACTTTACGCTCAGTACACATTTTGGAAATATATAAAATGAAAATACTTATAATTAAATTTAGGAACATCGGCGACGTGCTTTTGACTACGCCTCTTATTGAAAATTTGCACCACTACTACCCAGACGCGACCATCGACTTTGCCTTAAACAAAGGCACAGAAGCGATGATCGAGGGAAATCCTTACATAAATAAAATTCACATTTACGATAGGCAAAGTGCAAATTCTGGCTTTTTTAAAAAGCTAATTACTGAAATAAAATTTATAAAAGCCATCAAAAAAGAAAAATACGATATGGCTGTGCAAACGACCACTGGAGACCGCGGCGTCATAATCTCAAAGTATGCCAAGATCAAAAAGATAGTCGGCTTTTTAGGCAAGCACAAGGCGATAAACAAGCTTTTGAGCGTAAAGGCAAAATACTATGAAAATTTCTCCCACACGGTTGATCTAAATTTAAATGCGCTAAGAGCTTTGGGCTTTGAGTCAGTGAGTAAAAAGGTGAGTGTATTTTCGGACGAGAGCGTGGAGCATCTAAATTTACCAAAACGCTTTGTGCATATGCATCTAACAAGCCGCTGGATGTTTAAATGTGCAAACGATGATAGCATGGCAGAGCTCATAGACTACTGCGAAAATGAGCTTGGTGTAAAGGTCGTGCTAACAAGTGATAATAAAGAAAATGAACTTGAAAAGCTAGCAAGCGTACTAAAAATTTGCAAGAGTGAGCCCATAAATTTAGGTGGCAAGCTAAATTTGAAACAAACGATCACCCTATCAAAGCACTCAAGCCTTTTTATCGGTGTTGATACAGCTATCATGCACATCGCTGCGGCAAATAACGTGCCAGTGATCGCTTTTTTTGGTCCAAGCAATGCTTTTGAGTGGGGGCCTTGGGACAACTCACTCATGGAAAATGGCTACGCAGCGCAAAATGGTATCCAAAATATGGGCAAACACATCGTCTATCAAAAAGACTGGGACTTTGTGCCTTGCGACAAAGAAGGCATAGCAAAGCATGGCGTAGAAAAGACATTGATGGATTTTAGCGACGAAATGCCAAAAATAAAAGCCAAAATAAAAGAAATTTTAGGATAGGCAGATGAATATTCTTCACACTCAGACACTTTTTAACTGGGGTGGCGAGCAAAATAAGACGCTAAATGAGATGCGTTTTATGCGCGAGATGGGTCACAATGTCATACTTTTTTGCAACCCAAATTCTCAGATAGAAAGCATTGCAAAAGAAGAAGGCTTTAGTGTTGTAGCACAAGAGATGAATAAGAAAAATTTTCATAAAAGCGTGCCAGCACTTTGCAAAGCGATAAGCTCAAACAAGATAGATGCCTTGATCACACATGGCTCGACTGATAGCTGGGTTGGAGCAATTGCTGGGCTATTTTACAGAAGGAAAGGCGTTAAATTTTACAAGGAAAGGCATAATCTTTTTCCTATAAAAGGCTTTCTTTCAAAACTCATGCACAAAAGACTATTTGATAAAATTTTATACATCTCAGATAGTGTCAAAGAGTATCTGCTAAGCATCGGCGTTAGCGAAGATAGGCTCTTTTTTATGCCAAGCACGGTTGATGTTGAAAAGATTGATGGTATAAAAAGCACTTTTAGAGATGAGTTTAAGATCGCAAAAGATGAGCTAGTAATCGGTACATTTACTTCTCTTTACCGCAAAAAAGGAGTCTTTGACTTTGCAAGTGCAGCAAAAGAAATTTTAAAAGAGAAGGACGCCACAATAGTTTTTGCAGGAAATATCAGCGAAAGCACAAAAAATGAGATTACCTCGATTTTTAGTAAAAAAGATAAGATTATATTTACTGGTTTTAGAAAAGACGCGGCAAATATCATAAAAGGCTTTGATATCTACGTCTTTGCATCGCACTCTGAGGGGCTTGGTACGGTCTTGCTTGAGGCGATGAGCTCAAAAGTACCTATCGTGGTCTACAATAACGCGCCGATGAACGTGCTAGTTAAAGATAAAGAGCGTGGACTTTGTGCTAAAAATTTAGATGAAATTTCGCTAAAAGAGTGCATTTTGGAGCTGATAAATGAGCCTGAAAAAGCCAAAATTTACTCACAAAACGCCTTTAAATTTGTGGATGAAAACTTTAGCCACAAGGCACTAAAAGAGGCTATTAAAAATTTACTGGAGCAAAAATGAACTACCCAGTTTGCGTGCTAACGATGCATCACTGTAATAACAATAAAAACGACTTTGCCATTAAGCCAGAGCTATTTAAAAAGGCGCTTTTGATGGCGTTAGATGAGGGCTATAAATTTATAAACTATGCTCAGTTTAAAGATATAGCTAGTGGCCGAGCAAAAGCCTCTAAAAAGAACATTTTACTAACTTTTGATGACGGGTATTTTGATAATTATAAATTTGCATTTCCTATCCTAAAAGAGTTAAAAATTCCAGCTGTATGCTTTTTGATAACAGATAAGATCAAAGATTTTAAAAGGCAAGACTACGACTTTGCATTTAAAAAACATAAAGAGATCGATTATGATAAAGACGCGGAGTATTTTTTAAATTTAGACGAGATCAGGCAGATGCAAGAGAGCGGGCTTTTTGAGTTTGATAGCCATACAGCGAGTCACTTTTCTTGCAAAAGTAACGACGAAACAAAGTTAAGAGAGGAATTTTCTAGCTCACTTGCTAAGATAAAAGAGCTATTTCCTGAAAAAAAAGAATTTGGCTTTTGCTTTCCAAAAGGGCACTTTAACGAGCTTTCACTAAAAGTTGTAAGAGAGTATTATGACTTTGCCTTTAGTGTGATAGATGGTGGATTTTGCGCAGGAGATGATAAATTTAAGATAAGACGTATCGATATATCAAACAATGCAAAGAGCGAGAGTGACTACATTTTTAGGGTTAAAAAGAAGCTTTTTATCTATTCTACACCGGTGCTAGGAAATTTATATTCAAATTTTAGAAATAGAGGCTATAAATAATGCTTGAAGCATTAAATGAGACTTGTAAAGAAATTTTAAAAGATAAAAAACGAGCCTTAATCGCTCTTACTGGGCTTCACGGTAGTGGCAAAAGCACACTTGCAAAACAAATTAGAAAAAGTGGATTTAAAAACTTTAAACCTTACCAAATCGCTGTAATCGATGATGATGTAATGAGCCTAAATTTATAGCTCGTCCAAAGATAAAAATCAAAAGCGATCATCAAGATGAGTTAAAGCCATTTTTTAAATTTATCATGCCGTTTGTAAAAGTCGTAATATACGTAAGCACAAATCCGCTTTTACGTATAAGTAAATGTGATATACTTTGTGTTTTAAACGCTGATGAAGAAGCTGCTCGAATAGCCGGAATTTATAAGAAAAACTTGAGCAAGTATTCAAGCAATACACAAAAACAAATAGATAAAAAAGAACTTGATCTAGCGGGCCTTGAGTATAAATTTAAATTAGAGTTCAAATCACCAATAAAGCAAAATCTTACAAAAACATATAGCCAAAAATGAGAAAATTTTTATAAATTAATTTAGTTCATTAAGACCTTATCGCCGCGTAGATCGAACCTAAAATATCATTTTGATATATAAACATGGTCTTTTTTAGCCATTTTTCATCACGTTTTGTCACTATCCGTTTTATCTCTTCAAGATTACCATCAGCTTTATTAATGCCACGTTTTGTAGTGAAAAATGCGTTGTAACCGTGCTTTTTAGCAGTGCTTAGATACTCTTCGTTATATTTGCCACGCGGCCAGCAAAGTGCGTCGTCATCAAAGCCAAAATTTTTCTTCATAAATTCACGGCAAAGGCTAAATTCCTCGTCCAAACCAAGCTGCCCAAAATATCCATCAAAATGACCATGTGTATGTGAGTGAAAGTAAAAACAATCACTCATTTTCTCGATCTGCTCTAAATTTAAGATCACATCTTGCGGCCTACTTGGAGCAAGCCTCTTGCACTCGTTGTGATCGACGTTTAAAAAGCTAGCAGGCCTCATCTCATGGGCCTTTTGCGCCGCTTCTATCCAGCCAGTAATTATAAAAATATTTGCCTTTAGCCCAAATTCCTTCACGATAGGATAGGCATAAATGTAGTTATCCATCCAGCCATCATCAAATGTTATGCAAACGCTCTTTTTTGGCACCTCGAGCTCGCCTTTTTTATAAGCGATAAACTCATTTATACTTAAAGTTTTATAGCCACTTTCGGCTAGAAATTTCATATGCGATCTAAACTCATCCACGCTACTAGCGATAAATCCACTCTTTTCAAGCACGTGGTGATACATCAAAACTGGTACGCTCATTTTACAAGCTCCATATATAAATTTTGTGTGTTTTCTATCATTTTTTCGATGCTAAATGTCTCTTTGACATACTCTCTGCCAAACTCACCCATCTGTTTTCTTAAATTTTCATCCAAAATGAGCCTTTCAAGCACCTTCTTTAGCTCCTCTTTGTTGCCATTTTCAAATAAAAATCCGCTTTTGCCATTACTTACCGCCTCGCCAAGTCCGCCCACATCGCTTCCAATAGTAGCTAGCTTGCACGAAGATGCCTCAAGCAGTGCTCCACCGATAGCCTCCATCCCTGAAGGTAACACACAGATATCAAGTGAGCCCAAAAAATCGCTCACATCGGTTCTGTTGCCAAGCATAAAGATATTTTTTTTATCTTTTATATATTCGTGTAAATTTTTATTTTGCGGGCCATCACCTACGATAAAAAGGGCTGATTTTTCTAAATTTAACTCGCTAAATGCATCGATTAATAGCTTATGATTTTTAGCAGCTCTTAACACTGCAACGATGCAAATTCCAACTACGTCGTCATTTAAGCCAAATTCTTTTTTCATATTTATCTTAAATTCTGGTGTATATTTTTGCGTATCGATGCCAGTGTAGATTTTTAACACCTTCTCTTTTTTGACGCCTCTTTTGATAAGATCAGCGCAAACTGAGTCACAAACGCCGACCACTTTTGTGCTTAGGTTGTAAGGTAAGGGCGATGTTATAGGCAGCTGTAAATGCCTAGTACGAACCACGCTAACGCCACAAATTTTGCCCACAATCGCTCCAATGGTGCCATCTTTACCTGAGTGAGTTGAGATGATTTTTATATTATTTTGCTTTAAAAATTTACAAATTTTTAAAATTTCAAAGATATTAAAAGACTTTTTGAGATTAAACTCAACGAATTCGCACTCGATCTGTTTCTCAAAGCTTTTTGAGCCAGGATTTAGCCCATAAAAAACCCTAAATTTACTCCTATCAAGTCCATTTATCACACGCTGTGTACGGTGTTCTTGCCCACCAAATCCAAGAGAGCTTTCAAGCTCAAGTATATTTATCATTTTCTACTCTTTAAATTCTTTCATTTTTTTATTTGACAAAACGCCATTTATTGTATTAAAGATTTTTAAAATTTTTGATACATTTTCGTATGATTTTACATTTTTTAGCACTTTAAACAAAATTCTTTGTTTTAATCTAAGCTTTGAAAAACCGGCTAAATTTATAATGCTATCAATATCTGCATAAAAAAGATCAAGTGCCTTTACATAGCTACTATTTTTAAGATTTGGTCTTGCCAAAATAGCTGGCATATAGACGCTTTTTATCTTTCTAAATTCTAGATCAGGCACCATTTCAAGAGTTAAATTTTTGTTTTTTAAAATTGAGATTATGTCATCATAAACAAATTTATGATCCATCACAGCTTTTAGCTTTTCAAAACCAGCAGTGTTGTTGTCTCCTATCTTATAGCAATAAAAAGCCTTATTTAGCTTTACAAGAGTTTTTGAAGCGATAAGATTTCTCACTACAGTGTGAAAATCTTCAGCCTGCGTGATCCCAACTGGAAATAATTTTTCTTTTAAAATTTCAGTTTTAATAGCTTTATTCCATGTATTATGCAAGACTTTATTGTGCCTTGAAGCAAGTAATCTCTTTAAATACTCATCTTTATCTATGATATGGCTATCTTTTATCTCGAAGTCATTTAAGTATACTTTTTTATTACCATAAATTTTAAATACATCTGTTATCACCATGTCGGCATCAAATTTTTCTGCGATATTATAAACACATGAAGTATAATCTTTTTCCACATAGTCATCAGCATCTACGCAGATAGTATATTTGCCACTAGCTAGCAATATACTGTCTTTTCTGGCAGCACTAACACCAGCATTGCTCTTTGTTTTTAATATTATTTTATCTTTATATTCTTCTAATATTTCTAGCGTATTATCAGTACTTCCATCATTAATAACTATAATCTCAATATCATCCATGTCTTGAGATATAAGCGAATTTAAACAATCCCCAATGTGCTCTTTTTTGTTAAAAACAGGCACTACAAAGCTTATTTTCACATCAGGCACGATACTTCCTTTTAATTTTTGTTTAATTGTATATTATTTTTAGTTCAGCAATGATAAAATGTCCACTTAAAATTTAAAGTATCTGCATGAAAAATGACATCGTGTCTAAGCTCTACAATATTTTTTTAGTTATTGTCTTATTTACACTGCCAGTAACTGAGGGCTTAAAGCAAATTTCACTTACACTTTTTATCTTGATTGGAATTTATATTTGCGTCAAAGAAAAAAGGCAATTTAAATTTGATCCCATAAATATCTCGCTTTTTATCTTTGTTTTGGCTACTTTTATAAGCTGCCTTATAAATGGAGTTTCTGTATCAAGAGCGCTTGATCCGCTAAGGTGTATGCTATTTTTCTTTGTAGCCAGAAGTGTTGGCATAGAAAAAATAAATTTTAAAATTTTATTTTTTGCCTTATTTGCTGGTTTGATTGCTGCATTTATCCCTGCTTGTGTAGAAAAATTCACTTCAAATGATCCTTTAGCACTTTTTGAGCTTAAATCAATAGGACACGTAAATCATAGCGCTATTTTTATGCTGCTAGTTTTTTGTGTAGCATTAGTTTCGATAAATAGCAAAGAAATTTTTGAAAAGTACATAGGCATAAGTGTTGCCGGAATTTGTGTCCTTGGTATAATGATAGCTGGCTCTAGAGCTGCAATGTATCTTTTGCCAATCATTATTTTTACTTACTTGCTTTTTGAAATTTTAAATAAACAGATAAAAATAAAATTTTTATTAGGCTTGATAATTTTGTTTAGCATAATAGCTATTTCTTATATATATATTAACGAATATCACTCAAGATCAAAGATTGTATAGTCAACTAACAAAGGGGGTCACTGGATCAGAGACTAGATATCCAATCTTTGCTAGCGCATTTTATACGTGGTTAGAACACCCTTTATTTGGGATAGGTTCTGGTAAGTTTAAGATCATTGATATAACAAAATATTTTCCAGGCAATATTGAAGTTCATGTTAGTCATGCACACAATACCTTTTTAACATTTTTAACAGAAAAGGGCATCGTTGCCTTGCTTGCATATTTGGTATTTCAACTATCACTCTTTATAAAATTTATTAAAAATTTTAGACAAAATAGCATAGTTTTCTTGCACTTTTAATGCTCATGGCTAATAATATAATTTCACTCGCAAATACAACATTTCACCATGAAAATGCACTTTTAATGCTACTATTTTGGGCTCTAGCTTTAAGTGCGATAGATGAAAAATCGACCTTAAAAATTAGCTAACGCTCCGATACACCTCAACCGTTTTAAATTTTATAAAGAAACGGTTGAGTCAAATTTTTTATTTTTTCTTCATTTCCTCAAGCTCTTGTGCTAGAAATTCTCCAGTGTAGCTGCCAGTTTTTTTATAGTTTTTAGCTACTTCTTTTACGTTGCCGCACGCTATCACTTTACCGCCCTTTGCACCGCCTTCTGGTCCCATATCTACGATATAGTCGCAGTTTTTGATAACATCCATATTATGTTCGATCACAAAGACTGAATTTCCAAGATCAACTAAGTGATTTAGCACCTTTACCAGCCTATCAACATCGGCAAAATGAAGCCCTGTCGTTGGCTCATCAAGGATGTAAAGCGTATTTCCAGTGTCGCTTCTACTAAGCTCTTTTGCTAGCTTTACACGCTGCGCCTCGCCGCCACTAAGTGTTACCGCATTTTGTCCGAGCGTGATGTAGCCAAGCCCTACGTCTTGCAGCGTGGTGAGCTTTGAAGCGATCTTTGGCACAGCTTTAAAGAACTCAACCGCCTCATCTATGCTCATATTTAGCACTTCGGCGATGTTTTTGCCTTTGTATAAAATTTCCAAGGTTTGGGCGTTGTATCTAGCGCCATTACAAACATCACAAACCACGTTTATATCAGGCAAAAAGTGCATCTCGATCGTGATCTCGCCTTCGCCTTGGCACTTCTCGCAGCGCCCACCTTTGACATTAAAGCTAAAGCGCCCTATTTTATAGCCTCTAAGCTTGGCCTCTTTGGTCTGTGCAAATAAATTTCTTATCTCATCCATTACACCAGTATATGTCGCTGGATTTGAGCGTGGAGTACGACCTATCGGACTTTGATCGAGGTAGATCACCTTGTCTAAATTCTCAAGTCCGCTCAAATTTACCCCAGCTATTTTTTTCACCTTTTTGGCTCTATTTAGCTGCTCCTGTGCCTCTGGAAGCAAGGTCTGAAGTACCAGCGAGCTCTTGCCAGATCCTGAAACGCCAGTGATACCTACAAGGTTTCTAAGCGGAAATTTCGCGGTTAAATTTGAGATATTATTGATATTTACATTTGAAATTTCGAGCCACTTCTCAGCTTTTCTATTTTTTTGATAGTCGATCTTTTTCTTACCATTTATATATAGGGCGGTCTGAGTGTCTGAGTTTAAAAGCTCTTTTGAGCTACCAGCAAAGACCACATTACCGCCAAATTTACCAGCTCCAGGGCCGATATCTACGATAAAATCAGCCTCCTCTATCGTCTTTTTGTCATGCTCAACGACGATTACGGAGTTGCCTTTGGCTTGCAAATTTCTAAGTGTTTTTATGAGCTTTAGCGTATCGCGCTCGTGCAGACCGATACTTGGCTCATCAAGCACGTACATGACGCCACTTAGCCCACTTCCTATCTGGCTGGCGATCCTGATGCGCTGTGCCTCGCCACCGCTGATCGTCCTAGCATCACGTCCAAGTGACAAGTAGCCAAGTCCCACGTCATACAAAAAGAAAAGCCTCTCGTTGATCTCTTTTAAGATAGGCTTTGCGATCGCCTTATCATAGTCGCTAAGATAGGCGAAATTTTTCTCGTTTGAGAAAAATGCGGTGCAGTTTTCTATGCTCATATCTAAAATTTCACCAAGTCCAAGACCAGCGACCTTGACTGCTAGGCTTTGGGGCTTTAGCCTGTGGCCATTACAAGCATCGCAAATTTTCTCACTCATGTATTCGTCAAAGTCTTTGTAGTCCTTCAAAAGCCCGTGTGAAATTTTAACCACGCCATCAAATTTTCTAAGCAGTTTATTTCGCTTCCAAAAGAACTCAACTTCTTTGACATTTCCATATAAAACGAGTCTCTTTTCATCTTCGCTAAGCTCGTAATAGGGCTTTTTGATATCGATGCCATTTTGCTCGCAAAAAGCAAGTAAAAATTTATAGTAATAGCTCATGTTATAGCCATAAAGTAGCTTGATCGCGCCGTTTTCTATCGACTTTTCCTCGTCGATGATCTTGCTCATATCTAGGCTATATCTTATGCCAAGTCCGTCGCAGTGCTCGCAAGCGCCCTTTGGCGAGTTGAAGCTAAAGCTAAGTGGCTCAAGCGGCGTAAATGAAATTTTACAGTCAAAACAAGCCATGTGCTCGCTGTAATGTATAAAACTCTCTTTAAGTCCTAGTTCATCAGCATTTGCAATCTCTATCTCGACCTCGCCAAAGCTCTCATTTAGCGCTTTTTCCACGTCGCTTGCAAGGCGTTCGTGATTTTGCTCATCGATAGCGATCCTATCAACGATGACCTTTATCGTGTGTTTTTTCGTTTTTGCAAGCTCGATCTCCTCGTCAAGCCTCACCACCACGCCATCTATCTGCGCTCTTACAAAGCCTTTTTGGCGTAAATTTTCGATCAAGTCTGCCCATGTGCCCTTTTTCTCACGCACTAGCGGTGCATAGATGATCACTTTTGCGCCAAGTGGGAGCTTTGAAATTTCATTTATGATGTTGCTCGCACTCATTTTTGAGATAGGTTTGCCGCATTTATGGCAGTGCTGCACGCCCACTCTTGCATATAAAAGCCTTAGGTAATCATAAATTTCAGTGATCGTGCCAACCGTTGAGCGAGGGTTTTTAGAGGTCGTCTTTTGATCGATCGCAATAGCAGGCGTTAAACCCTCTATCTTATCAACATCAGGCTTACCCACACGGTCTAAAAACTGCCTAGCATAGCTGCTAAGGCTCTCCATATATCTTCTTTGTCCCTCGGCATAAAGCGTATCAAAGGCTAGCGTGCTCTTGCCACTTCCGCTAAGACCAGTAAAAACTACTAATTTATTTTTTGGAATTTTGAGATTAATATTTTTTAAGTTATGTTCTCTTGCACCAGTTATTTCAATAATATCGTTCATTAAATTTATACAACCTTTTTAAAATTTTTAATCTGTAAATTTAGTCTAAAAGTGATAAAAGATTTATAAAGTAGTTTTTCTAAAATTTAAGATCGTAGTTAAATTTAAGGGCTTATTTATATCATTTTCAGCTTTTTTTGATATTCTACGCCAAATTTTAACCTAAGGAGAAAAAATGTCTGTAAAAATAACTGATATATGTATAAGCTGTGGTTCATGTATTGATGAATGCCCAGTTTCAGCCATCGTTGATGACAGCGATAACCCAACTGGAGCAGACACATACTATGTTTATTCAAACAAATGCGTTGAGTGCGTAGGCTACAACGATGAGCCAGCCTGTGCATCTGCCTGTCCAACTGATGGTTGTATCGTATGGGACGCTGTTGTAGCAGGACAACCTTCGCGCGATCAGATCGGTGCTGATGCACGCAATGGCTCTATTCCAGTTATTCAATAAATTTATATTTATAAATTTTTAGGCTCAAATTGAGCCTATTTTATTTTTAAGCTTTATTTGATATAATTGCCAACTTCAATTTAAATAACCTAGATTTAAGGAAAAATTTATGCAAAGAACACTTTCTATTATTAAGCCTGATGCTGTTAAGAAAAATGTTGTTGGAAAAATTATAGATAGATTTGAAAGTAACGGCTTAAGAATCGCAGCTGCAAAGAAAATCCAACTTAGCAAATGCGATGCAAAAGCATTTTATGCAGTTCATAAAGATAGACCTTTCTTCAACGATCTAGTCGAATTTATGATAAGCGGGCCAGTTGTGGTTATGGTTTTAGAGGGCGACAATGCAGTTGCTAAAAACCGCGAGCTAATGGGTGCAACTAACCCAAAAGAAGCAGCTCCTGGCACTATAAGAGCTGATTTTGCTGATAGCATTGATGCAAATGCGGTTCACGGAAGTGATAGTCTAGAAAATGCTGTGAATGAAATAAATTTCTTCTTTGCTTCAAGAGAAATTTGCTAATTTTAGGTCAAGAAAATTGATTATATCTTTTTCTAAAATAGCAAACAAAGATATAAGCTTTGAGCTAGCAGGAAATGATAATTTAGTTTTTATTGGAATTTTAAAAAGAAAAGACCCTTTTTTGGTAAAATGCCAAGGCAAAATAAAAGGGAATATAAATTATGTTTGCGATCGATGCGGTGAAGTATTTATGCTACCTATCGATCAAGATGTAGAGCTAAATTTAAGTGACGGTATTTATAAAGATAGCGAAAATGAGCTTAGCGATACGATGGAATTTTTTGATGGCAATATTAATTTAAAAGAAGTCTTTGAGAGCGAGTTAGAAGCTTTTAAAAGTGATTATTTCTATTGTGAAAAATGTAAAAATTTATAAAGGAGAGTAAAAATGGCAGTACCAAAGCGAAGAGTGAGTCATTCTCGTGCAGCAAAACGTAGAACACATTATAAAGTTACACTTCCAGTACCTGTAAAAGACAAAGATGGTTCTTGGAAAATGCCTCACCGCATAAACAAAACTACAGGTGAATATTAAAATATGATTCGCATTGCTATCGATGCTATGGGTGGTGATTTTGGTGCAGATCCTATAATATCTGGTGTTATTGATGCACTAAAAGAGACAGAATTTAAAGCTGTATTAGTCGGCGATAGCAATGTCATCAAACCACTCATTCCACAGTCTTATTTAAAAAATATCGAATTTTTAGAAGCTAGTGAAGTTATCTCAATGGCAGATGGCGCAACTGATGCGCTTAAAAGAAAA
This sequence comes from Campylobacter concisus, assembly GCF_003049085.1. Lineage (NCBI taxonomy): Bacteria > Pseudomonadati > Campylobacterota > Epsilonproteobacteria > Campylobacterales > Campylobacteraceae > Campylobacter > Campylobacter concisus. Next base: position 164,102 of record NZ_PIQX01000005.1, on the reverse strand, counting down.
GATAGTACGATCTACAAAGCGATTGAACTTTTAAAAAACAAGGAAGTTGATGCTGTAGTTTCTGCTGGTCATAGTGGTGCAACTATGAGTTTAGCTACTCTAAGAATCGGTAGGCTAAAAAATATCTCTCGTCCAGCAATTGCAACACTTATGCCAAATTCAAAAGAATCTGCGACTTTGGTTTTAGATGTTGGTGCAAATGTTGATTGTAGAAGCGAACATTTGTTTCAATTTGCCATAATGGGTGAAGCCTATGCAAAAGAAATTTTAGGTAGAAAAGAGCCAAAAGTTGGTCTTTTATCAAATGGTGAAGAAGAGAGTAAAGGCAATGAAGTTAGCAAAGAAGCATTTAAATTAGTTTCTAGGCTTGATAGCTTTGTTGGTAATGCAGAAGGTAATCAAATTTTTGATGGCAGTATTGATGTAATGGTTTGTGATGGTTTTATGGGAAATATTCTTTTAAAAACTAGCGAAGGCGTTGCAGATGCAATAGGCAAAATCATCAAAAAGCAAATTAAAAAATCGCCTCTTGCTATAGCTGGCTCTGTACTCATGAGAAAAGTTTTTAAAACGCTAAAAAAACAGGTTAGCTATGACGAATATGGCGGTGCACCGCTTCTTGGTGTAAATGGTTGTGTTATCATAAGTCACGGCAAAAGCAATTCAAAAGCTATAAAGAATGCAATTTTTCAAGCAATAAAATTTGCTAATTCAAATATAAATAAAGTTATCGAAGAAGAACTTTCGCACTTTGCAAGGTAAAACATGCCAAAAGCTTCACTGATTTCTATCGCTTCTTACATTCCAGAAAAAATTCTAACAAATTTTGACTTTGAGAAGATGGTTGAAACAAGTGACGAATGGATAGTAAAGCGAACAGGTATCGAGCAAAGGCATATTGCAACTAACGAAACAACAAGTGACCTTGGTACAAAAGCTGGTGAATTAGCCATAAAACGCTCAGGGCTTGATAAAGCTCAAATCGATGCAATCATCTGTGCTACGATATCTCCAGATCATCTTTGTATGCCATCTACTGCTTGTAAAATAGCTGCAAATTTGGATTTAAACTATGGAGTTACGGCATTTGATATAAGTGCAGCTTGTACAGGTTTTATTTATCTTTTAGAACTTGCAAATTCCCTCATTATTAGCGGTGCCAAAAAAAATGTATTAATTATCGGAGCTGAAAAATTAAGCTCTATTGTTGACTATGCAGATAGAAGCACTTGTATACTATTTGGTGATGGAGCAGGTGCAGCTGTAATTAGTAGTAGTAATGGTAATGAGATCATTGATATTCATACAGCAAGTGATGGTAAGCAAGCTGAACTTTTAATAACTCCAGGATGCGGGAGTGTATTTCCAGCCAGCGAGGAAACACTAAAAAATAGACTAAATTTTATCCATATGAGTGGAAATGAAGTTTTTAAAATAGCAGTTCAAACACTTAGCAAAAGTGTAATAGAAATTCTGCATGCAAATAAAATGCAAAGCGAAGATATTGATTTTTTTATACCTCATCAAGCAAATATAAGAATAATAGATGCAGTAAAAAATAGATTAAATTTTAAAGATGAGCAGTGTGTCTTGACTGTTGCTAAATATGGCAATACAAGCTCCGCTTCAATTCCGATGGCTATAAATGATGCCTATGAAGACGGCCGCATCAAAAATGGTTCAGTTTTGCTTCTTGACGCATTTGGTGGCGGTTTTACATGGGGATCAGCGATACTAAAATTTGGTGGAAAAAATTTTAGCGACTTACAATAATTACAGCAAGTAATCTTCTAAATTTTTAGTAACGCTTTTACTAATTTCTTTCAAGTATTCTCATCAATAAAATTTTTAAAATTCAAATTTTTAACACTTTTAACAAAAATCCATTTTCTACTCTTATCAATAACGCTAAATTTACTACAAAAAAATTTCTAAAATATGTTTAAACTAAATTTAATTTTGAATAGATATAATTTCGCAATCAATAAAATTTATTATTAAGGAGAACAAATGTTAGTAACAAAAAAAGCACCTGATTTTACAGCTGCAGCGGTTTTAGGAAACAATCAAATTGTAAATGATTTTAATCTTTATAAAAATATTGGCGAGAAAGGCGCAGTCGTATTTTTCTATCCAATGGATTTTACTTTTGTTTGCCCAAGCGAAATCATCGCATTTGACAAAAGATATGACGAGTTCAAGTCACGTGGTATCGAAGTTATCGCAGTTTCATGCGACAACCAATTCTCTCACTTCGCATGGAAAGAGACTCCAGTAAACAAAGGCGGTATCGGCAAAGTTCGCTTCCCTATCGTAGCTGATATGACAAAATCAATCGCTCGCGGATTTGACGTACTTCTAGAAGATGCTGGTGTAGCGCTTCGTGGCTCATTCTTACTAGACAAAGATGGCACAGTTCGCCATGCAGTTATCAACGATCTTCCACTTGGCAGAAATATCGATGAGATGATAAGAATGGTTGATACTATGCTATTTACAAACGAGCACGGCGAAGTTTGCCCAGCTGGTTGGAATAAAGGTGATGCTGGTATGAAACCAAGTACTGAAGGTGTTGCCGACTACCTTTCACACAACGAAGGCAAACTATAATTAATAGAAATTTCTAGGTATCTTTACCTAGAAATTTCTCCTCCAAATAAATTTAAATACTTTTTTAATATAACTTTTTATATCATAGCCTCGGCTTTAATCAATAACATTCCGGAGACTATATGGATTTTAAAGGCAGGCAAGAGCTTGTAATAAATTGCGAAGATAGCATACTTAAATTAAGAGATAAATTTATCGATGACGGTATCAAATTTTGTAGACAGCTAACATTTATCGTACCGCACGATCAGGTAAAAATTTGTCTTGAAAACATCTTTGATACACTGCTTATTCAAAAGCCAAATGCTACGCAGCTACAAGATGATTTGAATAATCTAATACCAAAATCAAACGCAAGAGACGAATTAATAAATTTCCTACTTTTAAATTTGACTTTAAATTTTAGTCACTCTTGCGACAATAGCACCTTTATAGGTTATTTCGTAAATGCCGTTTCAAGAATCAAAGAAATTTTATGTGGTGCCAAAGACCAGCAAGAAACAAATGTAAAAGACATGATTGAAACCGGAACATTTTTTTATGAAGATCCGATCAATACATTCACTCGCATGAAAAAAGCCAAGGTAAGGCCAGAATTTTTAAATTTATACGATGGGCTTAATATAAAGTACGAAGCTGAAATTTTAGAAGTTAAAGAAGATAGTGTCGTTTTTCGCGTGGATATGATGCAAATTTTAGCTATGAAACAAGACGGCAAAGGTTTTATTTTGCCAAATAGCTTTTTCTCAAAGCCTTTATGCGCCGATATTGTTAATTACAATATAGTCAATAAAGGCGTCACTCTTTCAAATTTCTTACGAAATACGACGATGTACGCATATAAAAGAAAATTCCAACGTATCTTACCAAATCGTTTCACCAAAACTATTATCAAAGGCAAGCAAGACAAGATCGAAGGTAGCCTTTATGATGTTTCTGAAGGCGGCATAAGCGTATTAAGCCCGCAAACTACAAATTTTCAAGATGGAGAAGAGCTAGAAGCGACCTTTGAAATCTTAATCGCACCAGATAAAGTAAAAAATGTGACTTTAAAGCTAAGACTTGTTACAGAGCTAGCATATAAAGGCTACATAAGATACTGCATGAAGCTTATTGATGATAATGAAACAATAAAAGATTTTACACAAAAGCGCATAAAAGAGACACTTGATGAGCTTCGCTCACGTATAAATTTATACGAATAAGGCAGTTAGTGAAAACAATACAAGAAAATTTAAAACTTTTTTATATCGGATTAAAAGATAAAGAGCCATTTTTTTATAAAAATAAGGATCTAACCACCCACGCAGCTATCATAGGTATGACAGGTAGCGGTAAAACAGGCCTTGGTATCACGCTTTTAGAAGAAGCCTGCATAGACAATATCCCTTCTATCATCATCGATCCAAAGGGCGACATCACAAATTTAGCCCTCACCTTTCCGCAGATGAGGCCGGAGGATTTTTTACCCTACATAGATGAAGCAGAGGCGGCTAATAAAGGTCAAAGTGTAGAGGAATTTGCCGCTGCTCAAGCCGAGCTTTGGAAAAACGGCGTAGAATCGAGTTTTCAAGATCTTGAGCGAGTAAAAATTTTAAAAGAGAGCGCTAGCTTTAACATCTACACACCAAAAAGCTCAGCTGGCATAGGCGTGGCGCTACTTAGCGACTTTGCCTGCCCAAATATCAATGACGAAGAAATTTTTAGCAACTATATAAACTCACTCGCAGCATCGGTGTTATCTCTTGTAGGTATAAATTCCGAGGACATGAACTCAAAAGAACAGCTTCTCATCTCAACCATATTTGAGACTAAATTTAAAGAGCAAAAAGACGTCAGTATCGAAGAGCTTATAAATTTCATCGCAAATCCACCTTTTAAAAAGATAGGTGTCTTTGACGTGGATACCTTCTATCCAAGCAGTGAGCGCCTAAAGCTTGCCATGAAGATAAACGCACTCATCGCAAGCCCAAGCTTTAAAGGCTGGACGCAAGGCGTTAGACTAGAAATTTCAAAGATACTCTTTGACGAAAACGGCAAAGCAAAGTGCAATATCTTTACGATCTCGCACCTAAATGACGCTGAGAGGATGTTCTTTGTCACCCTTTTACTAAACGAGATCATCGCGTGGATGCGCGGTACACAGGGTACTAGCTCACTTAGAGCGATCCTTTATATGGATGAAATTTTTGGCTTTTTTCCACCAAACGCAAACCCGCCATCAAAAACGCCTATGCTCGCACTCTTAAAACAAGCCCGTGCATTTGGTTTGGGCTGTGTTTTAAGCACACAAAACCCAGTAGATCTTGACTATAAAGGCCTTAGCAACATCGGTACTTGGTTTATCGGCCGCCTCCAAACAGCGCAGGACAAAGCACGCGTTATAGACGGATTAAGCGGTATCGCTGGATCAAATCTAGATAAAGCTTCGCTAGAAAGCCTCATATCAAATTTAGCAAAGAGAAATTTTTTAGTGAAAAATATAAACGAAGACGGATTAAACGTTATTTCGACGCGGTGGGCATTAAGCTATCTAAAAGGTCCGCTTAGCCGCGAACAAATTTCAAATTTAATGAAAGAGCAAAAAGAAAATTTATCTGATACAAGGATCGATAAAAGTGAGATGAAATTTAGCATAAAGCCTATCATTTCAAATGAGATCACGCAGCTTTATGCTAATTCAAAAACCCTTACACCAAATTTATTTGCAAGCGCAAAGATAAGAATTTATGACACTAAAAAAGGTATCGATAGCGTTTATGAAGTAAGCTATCTTTATGAACTAAATGAAAATGATAATGAGCCAAACTGGAGCGAGGCTAGCGAATACATACACGTTGATACAAGCGAAAATGAGCCAAGTGGTGCAAGCTTTGCAGCCGTACCAAATTTCATCTTAAAAGCTAAAAATTTTGACAATATCCAAAAAGATTTTAAAGAGTATCTGTATAGAAATTTTAAATTTAATACCTTTGAGGCATTGGGAATTTATTCAAAAAACAATGAAACAAAGGAGCAGTTTTATATCAGGCTTCAAGATAAGTGCAATGAAATTTTAGAAGAACAAACCGCAAAACTCACAGCTAAATTTGAAAAAGAGCGAAAAAGCTTACAAGACAAGCTAAGCAAGGCTCTAGCAAAGCTTGATAAAGAGCAAAAAGAGATGACCACAAGTGGGCTTGATGCTGCCATAAATATAGGCGCTAGCATACTTGGAGCGATATTTGGCAACAAGCTTTTATCTCGTCAAAATGCGGGCAAAATCGCATCAAGCGCAAGAAGTGCAAATAGAGTCTTAAAAGAGCGAAGTGACGTCAAGCTTAGCGAGCAAAGTGTAAATGACATAAATTTAGCTATTAGCGAACTTGAAGAGAAATTTGCACAAGAGTGCGATGCGTTAAAAGAAGCAAATGATGTTAAAAACATCACGATAAACGAAACGCAAATTTCACCAAAGAAAAGCGATATCTATGACGAGAAAGTCGTACTTTTGTGGAGATGATTTATAAAATAATTAGTATTTTTTTACTATCATTTCTATTAAATTTAAAAGGTAAAATATGCAAAATTTAATACTTTATGCCGTTAGTTATTTACTTGGAAGCATTCCGTCTGGCCTTATTCTTGCAAAAATTTTTGGGCATGTTGATATAAAAAATGAAGGTAGCAAGAGCATCGGTGCGACAAATGTTTTAAGAGTTTTAAAACAAAAAGATCCAAAATTAGCCAAAAAACTAGCCATTTTAACGATAATTTGTGATGTTTTAAAAGGCGTTTTGCCACTTATTGTCGCTTCATCTTTAGGAGCTAGTCAAAGTGTGCTTTGGACGATGGCGGTCTTAAGCGTAGCTGGACATTGTTTTTCAATATTCTTAGGATTTCAAGGCGGCAAAGGAGTCGCAACTGGAGCTGGAGTGATCGCATTTTTCTTACCAGTTGAGATCATAATCGCTCTTGTCGTTTGGTTTTTGGTCGGTAAATTTTTAAAGATAAGCTCTCTTGCTTCACTTTGTGCGTTGATAGCTCTGATCGCGTCAAGCTTTATAATCCATCCAGAGTTAGATGAAATTTACACACATGCTCCGATACTAATCATCGCATTTTTGGTGGTTTATAAACATATACCAAATATCGTTCGTTTAATATCCGGTAAGGAGAAAAAAGTCGTATGAAAAGCGAGATGACGACGATCATTAAAGATTATAAATTTGAAACGATCATCGGAATGCTTGATTTTGAGCGAGTTACTAAGCAAGAGGTGCAAATGAATCTAGAAATTTGCTCAACTGGCTTTATTGATTATGTTTTGATTATTGACTTTGTTAAAAATTTTTATAATGAAAGACAGTTTCAAAGCGTTGAAGAGTCTCTTGAAGAAACCAGCAAAGCATTAAAAGAGAATTTTAGCTCACTAACTAGCCTTAAAATGGAAATTTTAAAAACAGAAATTTTGCCAAATGCAGTTGTTGGAGCAAAAATAAACACTATTTTTTAAAAATTTATTAAACTATCTTGAAATATTGCTTAATTTATGATACAATCGCCCATAAATTTTAGTTTAAGGAAGCAAAATGCGTATTTTAATAGTTGAAGATGAAGTGACGCTAAATAAGACGATTGCTGAGGGCTTGCAAGAGTTTGGCTATCAAACTGATAGCTCTGAAAATTTTAAAGATGCCGAGTACTATATAGGCATCAGAAACTACGATCTAGTTTTGACTGATTGGATGCTCCAAGATGGCGATGGCATAGATCTTATAAACATCATCAAACATAAATCTCCACGCACTTCAGTTGTAGTTCTTTCTGCAAAAGATGACAAAGAAAGTGAAATAAAAGCACTTAGAGCTGGTGCTGATGACTATATCAAAAAGCCATTTGATTTTGATATCCTAGTAGCTAGACTTGAAGCTAGACTACGCTTTGGCGGCACAAATATTATAAAAATCGATGAGCTCATCATCAATCCAGATGAGGAGAAAATCACATATTTGGGTCGTGATATTGAGCTTAAGGGCAAACCTTTTGAAGTCCTAACTCATCTTGCAAGACACTCAGATCAAATCGTATCTAAAGAGCAACTGCTTGATGCTATCTGGGAAGAGCCAGAGCTCGTCACTCCAAACGTCATTGAAGTCGCTATCAACCAAATCCGCCAAAAAATGGATAAACCACTAAATATTTCAACAATTGAAACTGTTAGAAGACGCGGATATAGATTTTGTTTTCCCAAAAAAGCCTAAGGAATAGATTTATACTACAATTAGCATCTGGCGCTATGATGCTAATTGTAGTTATTTCGGTAATGCTTTATCACTATATAAGGGTTACCGTTTTTCAAAGTGTAGTTAATGAGCTAAACTATCAAGCCGAAGCTTATAAAAAAAATCCTCAGAATTTCAATCCTTTAAATTCAAAAACATTTACGATAGAAAATCCAAATAAAACTCTAGCAACGATAAAAACAGACGAGCCACAAGATAAAGAAACATATATCGTAACGCAAAAATCAAAGGATCAAAGTAAGACTATTTTAATAACAAAACTCGATGAAAGCAGTTATTTAAGCCTAGAAAAAGATACTACTCTTCAAGCTCATATAGTAGAAGAAATTTTTATAGATATTATAATCGTAAATGTGTCAGCGATACTTTTGGTGCTTTTTTATGCACTATTTTTATCAAGAATGCTTTTAATACCTATAAAAATTTTGAGTCACAAACTTACAAATTTAGATGAAAAATTTCTCCATGAGATCGACATAAAAAGTTTACCAGATGAATTTTTACCACTTGGGCAGAGCATAAATAGGCTAATCTCTCGCATCCAAACATTTGTCTTATACCAAAAAGAGCTTTTTGTAGGCGTAGCGCATGAGCTAAAAACACCGCTGGCTGTAATGAAAACAAAAAATGAAGTTACACTTTTAAAGCCACGCGAGAGCGAAAAATATATCGAGGCTCTAAAATCAAATAATGAAGCTATAAACAGCATGAACGCAATGATAAGTTCTGTGCTTGAGATCGGCCGCCAAGAGGGAGCTCAGTTTGAAGAGCCAGTAAATACCGATGTCATAGGATTTTTAAAAAAACTTGCAAAAAACTATGAGATACTTGCAAAAAATGATGAAAAAAATATAAAACTGGGCCTAAAACCAGAAATTTTAAATCTAAAAATACAAACTAGCTTACTAACCCACATTGTGCAAAATTTTGTTCAAAATGCCATTAAATTTTCACCAAAAAATAGCACCATTACGATTAGCTCTAAGCTTATAAAAAATAAATTTATCATCGAAGTAATAGATGAGGGAATAGGCATAGATGAGAGCAAAGATTTATTTGCTCCATTTAAAAGATATGGCGACAAAGGTGGTGCTGGGCTTGGGTTATTTCTAGCTAAAGGTGCAGCGCAGGCTCTTGGTGGCGAAGTAGATATTAAAAATAGAAACGATAGAAGCGGTGCAGTCGCAAGCCTAGTTTTAAATATAAAAGGATAAAAATGGCAAAAAGAACCGCAGTAATCGACCTTGGCTCAAATTCTATGCGAATGGCGATATTTGAGAGAACGTCACGCTTAGCGTTTTTTATACTAGCTGAATATAAAACAAAAGTGCGTCTAGGCGAAGGTGGATATGGCTCAAACAATGAAATATCCGAAAGCTCAATGGAAAAAGCGCTAAAGGCCTTTAGCGAATTTTCAAATATCATAAAAAGCTACAAATGCAATAAAGTCTTATGTGTTGGTACTTCAGCGCTTAGGGACGCTCCAAACGCAAATGTTTTGATCTCTCTTTTAAGAAAAAAGCTTGGTATAAATTTAAAAGTCATTGACGGCAAAGAAGAGGCTACTTTTGGTGCGATCGCAGCCAAAAATTTACTCCATAACATCGATGAATGCGTCACTATCGATATCGGTGGCGGATCAACTGAACTTGCCAGAATAAGCAAAGGCAAAATAGCAGATACGCTCTCGCTTGACATTGGCACAGTTAGGTTAAAAGAGCTTTTTTTTGATAAAAAAAACTTAAATAAATTGCCAAAATTTTTAGAGCAAGTTACAAAACAGATAGATGAGCGATTTAAATGCCAAAACATAATTGCTATTGGTGGCTCTCTTAGAGCGATATCATCTGCCATAATGAGCAAAAATTTATATCCGCTCTCATCACTACATGGCTTTTGCTACAAGCTTAGCGACGAGCAAGCCTACATCGAGAGTATCGCAAATATTAGTGTGCTTGAACTAAATAAATTTCCTATTAAAAAAGATAGATACGATACCATTAGAGAGGGTGCACATATCTTTTTGTCCCTCGCCAAAGCTCTAAATGCCAAAAATATTATAACAAGTGGAGTTGGCGTAAGAGAGGGAGTGTTCTTAAAAGATTTTCTACGCCCTAGCCTTAAATTTCCACAAAATTTTAATCCAAGTGTCAAAAGTTTGCAAGATCGTTTTATATTATCATGCAATAAATCAGTCACAAGATATGCAAAAGATATATTTATGGTATTAAAAAAGCTTCACGGTCTAAGCGATAACTATCTTGAAGTGCTTTTAGTTGCTGCAAAACTTCACAATGTTGGTCAAGAGATTGGCTTTTATGGCGATCATAAAAACTCAGCCTATATAGTCTTAAATGCCTTAAATTATGGCTTTTCGCATGAACAAAAAGCATTGATTGCAGTAGTAATTGGCACAAACGGAAAGAAAAATATCTATGAATTTGAGCGATATAAAAATTTACTTCCAAAAGCCGAGTGTATAAGATGGCTAAGCTTTATACTCTCACTAGCAAAGGCACTTGATCTAACCTGTGAAAGGCTAAATTTAAACTTCGAATTTAGTGGGCACACGCTAAAAATAGAAGGTGCAAAAGAATTTGCTATGGCAAAAGAAGAGATAAAAAAGATCACAAAACCTGAAATTTTTGCTATTTCGTTTGTATAAATTTTGAAACTAGCTTTAACGCATAAAAATTTTAAGCAAGTAAGGTTAAAATTTTACTCAGAATAAGACCCGATTATTGGATGAGAATTTTAGCTAAAACTACTAAAATTCTCCGCTCATTTTATCTTTATAGTTACTTAAACTATTTTTTCGCTCTTCTAAAAATGAGCTTAGCTTTTTCTTGTTCTCTTCGAAAAACATAGCAAAATCCTGCTCATTTTGTATCTTGTCTTCACCAAAGCTATCAAGCATTACATTTGAGCTACCAACTATCACTAAATAACGCCTATTTTCATAGCTTAATAGCATTAGTTTATTAGTGCGATCAAGATATTTTTCATAGATGATATTTACGCCACTATTTTGATTTTTAAGTAGCCAGTTCATTGATTTTGTATCATTTTGAGACTGATTTCTAGGTGTTTTAAACCCGCTAAAATCATTACTCTTTGAAGTAATATATCTTTTAAATACATATAAAAATACAAGAAGCGCAATAAGCACACTTAAGACTATAAAATACCTTGAGTCTATATTTAACATAGGCTCTTCATCTATCTTTGGAGTGCTAGGGCTCTCTATTTTTGCACTAGCTTGAGGCATATTTTGTATTTGAGGTTTTGCATTTTTTAAAGTTACACGAATGCGGAGCCCAAAACTATCAGTTGTCTTTGATGCATTTACGATAATAGCATCGTTTGAGCGCAAATTTAAGACAAGTGAGTTTTGCTTTGGCTCTATCTCAAGCTCTTGAATAATCTTTGAGTTTATATCTTTGCTGGCACTTTGATCGTAATTTAGCGAATTTAGTATCAAAGATGTTGTGTCTTTTTCGCGCTTTTGAAAGATATTTCCTTCATAAGGTGCATCAAAGCTAAGCATAATATCAACCCTATCAGCACGTTCATAGATATTGTAAGTTAATAGGTTTGAAGCTAAAATTTGAGTTGCAAAAAGTAAGAAAAATAGTATAAATTTCATAAAAGTTCTTTTTTGAAGTACTGAATAACTGACTTTGAATCCAAAATTTCATTTATCCTGATGGCTAAATTTTTCTCATAAACCATTACTTCGCCTTTTCCAAAAATTCTATTATTTATATATAGCTCCACGCTCTCACCAGCCGGCTTTTCAAGGTCTATGACCGAGCCAGCTTCAAATTTCAAAAGCTCATTTATACTAACCGTGGTAGTTCCTAGCTCAGCTATAAAATCAACGCTTATATCCATAAGCTCATCATAGCTCTTAAAAAGCCCTAGCTGCTCTAGCGTCTCTATCGCACTCTCGTCGTTCATTGTATGTCGTAGCCTATTTGAAATGTTCTATTTTTTATTTTATATACAAATTTCTCTTTTAGTTTGATGCCAAAATTTTCAACTTCACCTAAAAATTCAGGCGTTCCAAGCTTATAAGCATTTGGCTCTTTTTCATTTAGTAAATTTTTAGCTTTGCCAATGATCTGATTTGCTATCTCTTTGCAAAGATCGTCCAGATCGCCACCATCAACATCTTCGTGACCAAAAAAGGCATTCATAAAAATTTTCAAAGTATCTTTTTTAAAAAATAGGTAAAAATGATACTCGCTTTTGCCCTTATAGACTGGTATGCTAGCTCCGTAAAATCCTTTGCCTAGACTCTTACCAAACTCTAAATCTAGCCCTAAAGTGTCCTTGCAAAGATAGCTTGTAGCTTCATCTATAACTTTTCTCATATCTCTTCCTTAAGACTTGAAATGCATTTTCAATTATACTTTGGCTTTACTAAATTAGCTATAAATTTATTAAGCATTTTAAAAGAGTTTATCTATCTCTTTTACTAGCTTTTTACCGCTAAATTCGGCACAAAGCTTAACTATTTGCGTACCTATTATCGCTCCGTCAGCATATTTTTTTACTTCATTAACATCATCTTTGTTTTTGATACCAAAGCCCACAGCCACTGGCAGATCACTCTTTTTCTTAAGCTCTAGGACCAAATTTTTTATCCTATCTTCATCAGCCCTTTTTGAACCACTAACGCCGATCGCACCAAGAGCATAAATAAATCCTGAGCCAAATTTTAAAATTCCATCCGCTCTACTACCAGATGTGACACTGATAAGTGGTATCAGGCTTAAATTTAGCTCCTTGCACTTTAGGGCAAACTCCTCGCACTCCTCACAAGGCAGATCCGGCACTATAAAGCCACTAACTCCAGCCTCAACTGATCTTTTTAGAAATTTATCAACGCCATAAGCAAAGATGATATTAAAATAGACCAGAAAAACGAGTGGTTTTGTCACTTTTGCCTTGCAACCCTCAAGCATATCAAAGACAATATCCGTATTTACGCCATTTTGCACCGTCTCAAAGCTAGCTTGCGCTATGAGCTTACCATCAGCCAGCGGATCAGAGTAAGGGATGCCAATCTCAACTAGATCAAGCGTACTCTCATCTAAATTTTCTAAAAATTCCTTCGTTTTTTCTAGGCTTGGATATCCAGCCACGATGTAGCCGATGTTTACTTTTTTGCCACTAAATGCACTTTTTATCTTATCCATAAATTTTTCCTTTTTCGTAGCCGATAACTGTGTTTATGTCCTTATCGCCCCTGCCTGAGACATTTACGACGATGACGCTTTTTTTATCAAGTTTTGGGCAAAGCTTCTCCAGATACGCCAGCGCATGCGCGCTCTCGATGGCTGGGATGATGCCCTCCATCTTGCTTAGAAAATACAAAGCATTTATGCACTCATCATCGGTCACGGCTTCGTATTTTACCCTTTTGATGTCGTTTAGATGGGCGTGCTCTGGACCGATGCCTGGGTAGTCTAAGCCTGCTGAGATACTATGCACTGGCGATATCATGCCGTACTCATCTTGCAAGACCGTCGTTTTCATGCCGTGGATGATGCCGGTTTTGCCTTTGCTAAGTGTAGCTGCGTGATAAGGCGTCTCTATGCCAAGGCCGCCAGCTTCTATACCTACTAAATTTACGCTCTCATCGTCCAAAAATGCGCTAAAAATGCCAATAGCATTACTGCCGCCGCCAACGCAGGCGATGACGTAGTCGGCCTTTTTGCCGTAATCTGCAAGCTGAGCTTTGGCCTCTGTGCCGATGATGCTTTGGAAGTCACGCACGATCTTTGGATATGGGTGCGGACCAACGGCTGAGCCAATGACGTAAAATGCGCTCTCTATCTCATTTACCCACGCTTGAATAGCCGCCGTAGTCGCCTCTTTTAACGTTTTTAAGCCGTCTTCTACGCTCACCACTTTTGCGCCAAGAAGCTGCATACGAAAGGCATTTAGCTGCTGTCTAGCCACGTCTGTTGCGCCCATATAGACGTCACACTCTAGGCCCAAAAGTGCTGCTGCAGTCGCTGTTGCCACACCGTGCTGACCAGCTCCAGTCTCAGCTAAAATTTTCTTTTTACCCATTTTTTTAGCAAGTAGCGCTTGAGCTAGGGCATTATTTATCTTATGCGCACCCGTGTGGTTTAGATCCTCTCTTTTTAGGTAAATTTCATGTCCGTAGTGCTCGCTTAGGCGCTTTGCAAAAAAGAGCGGACTAGGCCTGCCAACGTAGTTTTTCAAAAGATCATCAAGCTCATCTTTAAACTCTTTTGTCTTTGCGATGCTCTCATAAGCATTTTCTAGCTCATCAAGGGCAAACATCACCGTCTCAGGCACGAACTGCCCGCCAAATTTTCCAAAATATGCTTTACTGTTCATCTTCTACCTCACCTATGATCTTTAAAATTCTCTCTACCTTTTGCGCATCTTTTATGCCGTTTTCGTCCTCGACTTTTGAGTTGATATCGACTAGAGCTGGCTTAAATTTCAGCGCCTCTTTTATATTGTGCTCGCCTATGCCCCCAGCCATGCCAAATTTAAACTTAACCTCTTTTAAAATTTCCCACTCAAAGCTAGTGCCATTTCCACCAGCATTTTCGCCCTTGCAGTCAAAAAGCACCATGTCAAAATGCTTAAAATCAACCTCTGGCAAGCTATCTTTCACACTAAAAACCTGCCAAATCTCAAGCTCCATATCTTTTAAATTTGCCTCTAAATTTTCACTCACCAATCCATGCACCTGAGCCACGTCAAGGCCAGCAAACTGGCAAATTTCCATTATCTCGCAATCACTTTGATCAGCAAAAACGCCAACTACTTTTTTGCCCTTGCTGTGAGCAGATTTGGCTATCTGCCTAGCTAAATTTAGCTCAACTCTTCTTTTACTTTTAGCAAATATCAGCCCGATAAAATCAACATCCAAAGCACAAACCGCACTTGCCTCATCTAGCGTTTTGATGCCACAAATTTTAACTAGCGCCATTAGCCCAAGCCTTTATAAACTCTTCATAAAATTTATACGCCTTGCCTGAATTTATAGCCTCAAGCACCATTTTTTTGGCCTCGTCTGGGCTCTTTGCGCCATCAGCTGCGTAGAGTGCAAACATCGCATTAAAAACCACGATGTCGAATTTCGCCCCCTGCTCCTCGCCTTTTAGCGTGCGGATCAAGGTTTTGGCGTTTTCTTCAGGCGTGCCACCCTCGATATCGCTGTGAAGCGCTCTTTTAAAGCCAAACTGCTCTGGCGTGATACTGTACTCAAAAATTTCTCCATTTTTTAGCTCAACAACGCTTGTTTCGCTACAAAGCGTGATCTCGTCTAATCCATCATCACCTCGAACGACTAGAGCGTGCTTTCTGCCAAGGATCTTAAGCGTCTGGGCGTAGAGCTTTAGCACTGGCTTGTGATAGACACCAACTAGCTGATTTGTAAGGTTTAAATTTGGATTTAAAAGCGGTCCAAGCACGTTAAAGACGGTTCTTATGCCAAGTCTTTGGCGCACCTCTCTCACCTCACCAACTAGCGGGTGGAAAAATGGCGCGTGGAAAAAGGCTAAATTTTTACTAGCTAAATTTTCACGCTGTTTTGCCAGCGATTTTTCACTTTTTACGCCTAAAATTTCAAGCACATCAGAGCTACCTGACTTGCTTGAAACTGCCTTGTTGCCGTGCTTTGCGACCTTTATGCCAAGACTTGCGAGGATAAATGCCACAGTTGTTGAGATATTTATCGTCTTAAAGCCATCGCCTCCAGTGCCACAAAGATCGATCATAGGCGTGTCATCACGGTAAGTTTGCGAGTATTTTAGGATATTTTTTGCAAGCGCAGCGAGGCTTTTTGGATAGAGACTCTTTTCGCTAATGAGCACCAAAAGGGCTGAAAGCTGCACGATCTCGTACTCTTTGCTGGCTATTATCTCGCAAATTTGCTCAAAGTCGCTATCATCAAGCGGGATATTTTCTTGAAGCTTGATAAGATATGGCTTAAGTGAGCGAATTTTTGGCTCTTTTACCTCTTCTTTTGCCTTATAATTTACAAAATTTTCAACGATCTTTTTGCCGTATTGTGTAAAGTAGCTCTCTGGGTGAAACTGGATACCAAATATCGGCTTATCTTTTACGCTAAGCGCCATAACTACGCCATCATCACTCACTGCATCAGCGCTTAAGCTAGCTGGGAGCTCATCGACATAAAGCGAATGGTAGCGCATAACCTCAAAGCGTTCAGGCAATCCTGCAAAGAGCGGCTCTTTATTTTTCACGTCAATAAACGAGGTTTTGCCGTGTAGTGGGTCATTTAGTCTTTTTATCTTTGCGCCAAAACTAAGCCCTATAGCTTGATGTCCAAGGCAAATTCCAAGCACCGGCACGCCAAGGTCGGCTTTTAGAATTTCTAAACAAATTCCGCTATCTTTTGGGTGCTTTGGCCCTGGGCTTAAAATAATCTTGCTTGGGTTTAGTTTTTTGATCTCGTCAAGCGTGATCTTGTCATTTCTAACGCATCTAACCTCTTCATCTGTAAGCTCTTTTACATATTGCTCAACATTAAAAACAAAACTATCGTAATTATCTATGAGTAAAATCAACCTATATCCTTTAAATTTAGCAGCGATTGAGCCTTGGCTAAATTTCTATAAATTTAGGCAAAATTATAACTAAAAGAAAGTTTAATTAGGCTTTTGTACGGCTTTCGTAGGCTTTTAAAAGTGAAAGCATGTCAACGTTTTCTAAATTTACACCAGTTGGCACGCCCTGGGCGATCTTGCTAAATGAAATTTCACTCATACCAAGCTTATCCTCGACGTAAAGCATAAGCGCGTCAGAATTTAACCCTGGCGTAAAGGCAAAAACAACCTCTTTTGAGCCATTTTGTTTGATCGCGCTTCGCAGCCTCTCTATGGTATCCTCGTCAATCTCGTCAAGCACGAAGTAAAGGCCGTTATAAATGCCATTTTGCTCAAAAACTAAGATATCTTTTGGGCTCTCAACCAGCAAGATGACCTCACTGTCCCTACTCTCGTCACTGCAAATGTCGCAAATTTCATTTTCACTTAGCCCACCACAACGCTCACAACGTTTGATAAACCTCACTGCGTCTTCGATATTTTGAGCGAGCCTTAGCCCTGCAAAGCTATCTTGCATGCAGACAAAGTAGGCAAACCTTGCGGCTGATTTTTTACCGACACCTGGCAGCTTAGCAAAAGACTCGGTTAGCTCGTTAAATTTTTCTAAGCCTCTTTTCATGCGCGTTTTGCCTTTGCTTTAAGTAAAATTTTAAAGACGTGATAGCCGTCTTCGTAGTCATAAACTAGCTCAAATTTTTGCATCTGACAAATTTGCTCGATAATATAAAGTCCAAGCCCCATACCACTTCCCGCACTTACCTTATCGCCTCTAACAAAGGCTTGTTTGTAGTAGTCAATCGGATGATTTAGCTTTTTGCCTAAATTTTTAACCGCTATAAATTCGCTATCGCAGATCAAGATGGCCTTTTTGTCCTCTGCGTATTTTAGGGCATTGTCTATCAAATTTTTAATCGCCAAACTAAAAAGCTGAAAATCCACTCTTAATATGACGTCATCTCTGATGTCGCAGCTCACTCGTTCTTCAAATTTATCAAGCATGAGCATATCTTGCACTTGCTCCAAAATAAGCGAAAAATGGCACTCTTGGTAGTTTAGTGCGTAGCTTTTAGAAAGGAGCTGTTCGACCTTGCTAAATTCATTTATCAGCATCTCAAGTCGCTCAAAAACGTTTATGAGCCTCATCTTTTGGGTCTCATTTGCGACCATTTCAGAGACGATCCTGCCCTTGCCAATAGGAGTCTTTAGCTCATGCATAATCGCACGTAAAAATAGCTGCCTTGAGCGGATGAGCTCTCTAATCTTGCAAACAGCGTTATCAAACTCAACAGCGACTTGTCCGATCTCGTCTTGCTCATTTTCATTTAGCCTAGCCGTCATCGCCATTTCCATATTTCCGCTGGCAAATTTTCTGATATCTTTACTAAGCCTTCTAAGTGGCGAAAGACTTCTAAGAACTGAAACATAAAGTGAGATGAGAAGGGCTGAAACTATCAAAAATGCAACCCAAAGCGGATCATTTACGTGTCTTGCATCATTACTTTCAAGAAGCAGCTGAAAAGACGGGTTTTTAATAAGCAAATACAAATCGCCTTTATAATTAACCGATTGCACCACTCCAAGAGGTGTGTGCTGCGTAAAAACAACAGTTCCATTTGTAGCTATTGAAGTGGCTAAATTTTTATTTCCAACATACTCTAAGTAAAAATTTTTAAAATAATGTTCTAAATCTCTTGGGGGATTTCCGCGTTCATAGAGTGCGACAAGATAGTTCATCGCACTTATTTGTCTATCTTTTAGCTTTTCTAAAGCGCTTTCTTGCTGAATGTTTGCAAAAGTTACAAAGAGCAAGCACATCAGCGAGAAAGCTATGGCAAAGATAATAGTTATCTTCGTAGTTATGGAATATTTCATCCGATAAGCTTATATCCTATGCCTCTTACTGAAAATATATGTTTTGGGGCTTTTGAGCTATCACCGATTTTTGATCTAAGGCGTCCAATAATAACATCTAAGCTCTTTGAATCTTTATCTTTTAGGCTTTTGCAGTTATAAACTAGCTGTTCACGTGATACTGAAAAGCTGTGTTGCTTAATGAGATAAGTTAAAATTTCATACTCAGCTGGAGTAAGAGCTAATGGCTCATTGTTAAAGTAAATTTCGTGGCGTTTATCATCTATCCTAAATGCGCTATCAACGACCTCTTCTTGTACTTCATTTGTCTTTTTGTATCTTCTTATAAGACTTGTGATACGAGCATACATCTCTTTTGGATCGTATGGTTTTGGCAAATAATCATCTGCTCCTAGCTGAAGCCCAACGACCTTGTCGCTAATATCGCTTCTAGCTGAACTTATAATAATAGGAATGTCGTATTTTTGGCGAATTTCTTTACAAACCTCAAGCCCATCAATACCCGGCAAAGTAAGATCAAGTATTAACAAATCATAGTTTTTTATCCCAGCACTAAGTCCTAAATATGGATCTTCAAAATTCGTAACTTTTATATTAAAACTATCAAGATATTCAGATAAAATTTGTGCAAATTCTGGATCGTCTTCTATCATTAAAACATTAACCATGAATTATCCTTTTTATTAAAAATGTAGAGATTATACGGCAAAAATGTAAATTCTTTTTTAAATTTAAACTTTTTTGGGTAAAATCCCATATTTAAAATAAGCTTAATTAACAAGGAAAAATGTGGAATTTGACTATTACGAAATCCTTGAAATTTCAAGAAATGCAAGCGGAGATGAGATCAAAAAAGCCTTTAGAAGACTTGCTTTAAAATATCACCCAGATAGAAATTCTGGCGACAAAGAGGCTGAACTAAAATTTAAACAAATAAATGAAGCTTATCAAGTTTTAAGTGACGAGCAAAAACGCTCTATCTACGACAGATACGGCAAAGAAGGCCTTGAAGGTCGATTTGGTAGCGGTGGCGGATTTAGTGCCGATTTTGATCTTTCAGATATTTTTGACTCATTTTTTGGTGGCGGTTTTGCAAGTAGTTCTAGACAGAGAAAAAGATACTCCGAAAAATACTCAGCCGATCTTGAAATTCCTATAAATTTGGAGTTTAACGAAGCTATTTTTGGTTGTGAAAAAGAGATAAAATTTGATCAAAAAGTACCTTGCCCAACATGCAATGCGACTGGCAGTAAAGATGGCAAGAGCAAGACTTGCCAGCACTGTGGCGGAAGTGGCAGGATAACACGCGGAAATGGCTTTATGAATATCGTCCAAGAATGTCCATATTGTCACGGAAGTGGTGAAGTAATAAGTGAGCCTTGCCCTGATTGTAACGCAAAAGCTTACAAAACCCAACAACAAACTGTAAAGATTACCATCCCTGAAGGCGTTGATAGCGGCATGAGAATGAGAGTAGCTGGCAAAGGCAATATCGGTACGAACGGCGTTCAAGGCGATCTTTATGTAAGCATAAACGTAAAAGAAGATAAGCATTTCATTCGCCACAACGACGATGTTTATCTAGAAATTCCTGTCTTTTTCACGCAAGCTATACTTGGCGAAAGCATAAAAATTCCAACTCTTCGAGGAGAAGCTGAGCTAAAACTTCCAGTTGGTGCAAAGGACAAGCAGCAATTTATATTTGAAAACGAGGGCATTAAAGGTGTAAATTCGCGCAAAAAAGGTAGGCTCGTAGCGCAAATTTCTATTCAAACGCCTGAAAAACTAAGCGATGAGCAAAAAGAGCTTTTAAATAAGCTTCAAGCTAGCTTTGGCATAGAATCAGGTAAATCAAATACTGATGAAAGCGTCTTTGATAAGATAAAAAGCTGGTTTAAAGGCGATGAGCCAAAAGGCAAAAAGAAAAAATAAATTTAGATTTGTGACGTCAAATTTAACGTCACAAATTCTTTCAAAATAAATTTTATATATCCTAATTTTTACAAGTAAATTTCACACAAATTTTAAAATTTCATGAACGGAGAATTTTGGCTCCAAATTTAGTAGCCTGCTAACGCGAGTGAGATAAGATTTTAAAATTTACAGAAATAAAACAGCATATATTTTTTATTCTTTTATTAAGAGAGAAGGGAGCTTAAATTACGGTCTGCTTGCAGTTGCGAGCTAGCAAAGCAAAAGAACTCCATTCTCCCTTAATAATCCCTCTATCCTGACAAGTTCAAGGTGCATGCGTTTTGCTATCGAGCAAGTGTCAGGCAAATCTTAGCAGTCAATTCTTACAAGCAAGCAAAATTTTAAAATTTGCAAGAGAGTATATAAATTTACTCAGTTGCAAGCTCTAGATAATAATCAAGCTGATCGCGTCTGATAATACGTATAAGGTTCGTGCTACCCTCAACACCCGTAGGGTGACCGGCTGTGACAAGATAAGTCTTGTCGTGTTCAACATATCCCTCTTCATACGCCTTTTTCATGACATTTGCTAAAAGTGAGCTAAGCTTTGTTTTTTCTAGTACAAGCGCTGGCGTAACACCCCAAGCAAGGGTAAGCATGTGAGCTGTTTGCTCATCGTGAGCGACTGCAATGATGTCAATGTTTGTGCGGTTTCTAGCTAATTTTATAGCCGATTTTCCTGAGCCAGTGATTGAGATTAATGCATCTGCTTTTATGCGAACAGCAAGAGATGCGGCGCTACTTGCCACCATATCAGTCTCGTCAAAAAAATCAAACTCATCAAATTTATTATATGGATAGATGCTTTGAGTTTGGATGATCGTTTTACTCATCGCCTCTACGACCGCGACTGGGTTTTTACCGATCGCACTCTCTTCACTTAGCATAACAGCATCAGTGCCGTCTAATACAGCATTTGCTACGTCGCTGATCTCCGCTCTTGTGGCAGTTTCATGCTCTGCCATGCTTAGCATCATTTGAGTTGCTGTGATGACTGGCTTGCTGGCTGCATTTGCTTTTTTGATGATGAGCTTTTGGATAGTTGGAACCTTATAAAATGGCACTTCTATGCCAAGATCGCCACGAGCTACCATGATACCATCACTCTTTGCAATGATGTCGTCTATATTTTCAACCGCGTCAAATTTCTCGATCTTAGATAAAACGGCAGCTCTTGAGCCAAATTCTTTTAAGATATTTTTTGCCTTTATTACGTCATTTGCATCTTGTACGAAGCTAATGGCGACAAAATTTACGCCATGCTTTGCGCCAAATTTCATATCTTCTTTATCTTTTGGTGTGATGATCTCTATGCCAAGGGCTGTATTTGGGAAATTTACGCCTTTGTTTGAGTTTAAAATTCCATCATTTTCAATGATAGTTTTTACTATTTCTTTACCTTCACTAATGACCTTTGCTCTTATAGAGCCATCATAGAGATAGACATACTCGCCAACCTTTAGCATTGGCAAAATTTGAGGCTGATTTAGACTTACTTTATAAATTCCTTTTTCTACTTTTTCACCAACGATATCCTCTGCGTAAATGCTTAGTTCATCGCCGGCTTTTAGATAAAATGGCTCACTAAGCTTACCAACTCTGATCTTTGGGCCGCAGATATCTTGTAAAATTCCTATTCTTTTATTTAGCTTTTTTTCGATATTTCTTATCTTGTCAATGTTTGATTTATGGTATTCGTGTGTCCCATGGCTAAAATTTAAACGAAAGACATTAACACCTGCTTTTACCATCGCCTCCATTGTCTCTTCATTATCACTTGCTGGCCCCAAAGTAGCTACGATTTTCGTCTTTTTTATCATTTTATGCCCCATAAATTTGATTTTTGCGATTATAACACATTTTAATAATGTAATTTTTTGTATAATAGGCAAAATTTCAAAGGAGAAGATATGAATAAATTTTTATTAGCGTCTCTTGGTTTAGCAGCTGTTGCTTGCGTTGCTATGGGAGATGATAAAGTTTATAAGCTAAAGCTTGCTAGCTCATGGGAGAGCACTATGCCAGTGCTTGGTGATGTGCCAAAAGAGCTAAAGGATAAAGTTGAAAAGATGAGTAATGGCAGACTTGAGCTAAGGATTGATTATCCATCAAAGCATAAATCACCTTTTGCGATGCTTGATTTTGCTAAAAGCGGTCAATACGACATTACCTACACAAGTAGCTATTATTATAAAGGCAAAGATGCTAAAACTATATTTTTTACAGCAACTCCATTTATGATGAATACTGACGAGCAAACAGCTTGGTATGAATTTGGCGGTGGTAAGGAGCTTGAGGCAAAAGTTTACGATCCATACAATATCAAAATTTTTAGAGCTGGAAATACCGGCATGCAAATGGGTGGCTGGTTTAAAAAAGAGATAAAATCACTAGATGATATCAAAGGCTTAAAGATAAGAATTCCAGGCTTTGGTGGTGAAATTTACGCTAAACTTGGCGCTAACATCAATACTATCCCAACTGGTGAGCTTTACATGGCCCTTGAGATGGGAACGATCGACTCAGTCGAATGGGTTAGCCCAGCTTATGATATGGCACTTGGCTTTCACAAAGTGGCAAAATACTACTACACAGGCTGGCAAGAGCCAAACGGTGAAACCCAATTTTTCTTTAATAAAAAATCATACGAGAAGCTTCCAGATGACCTAAAAGCAATCTTTGAAGCAGCTGCAGCCGAAGTAGCAAGAGATGCAAATACAAAAGTATTTTATTCAAATGTCGAGTACTGGGATAAAATGAAAAGCGAGTATCCAGACATCCAAGTAAAATCTTTCCCACCAGAAGTAATCGCAGCTCTTAAAAAAGCCACAAATGAGCTTCTTGATGAAGAGAGTGCTAAAGATCCATTATTTAAAGAGATCGTTGAGTCGCAAAGAGCTTTCCTTAAAAAAGCAAGAGAATGGACTAAAATTTCTGACTACGCTTATATCAAAACAAATGAATAGTAAAATTTAGCAGGGATCTTCCCTGCTTTTTATATTTACTCCAATTACTTTTAATAAAAATTTTTAATCAAAATGTTTTTATACAAGCCATAAATTTTTACAAAAATAAATACTGGTGGCTATTATAGATAGAAAATTTCTCTCATTGAGCGCTCTATCTTTGACTCATCGAGTGTATTGTTAAAAAATAAATTTAGTGCTAAAACCGCTTGATATAAAAGCATATCGGCGCCATCTTTTACACTAAGGCTGCTTTGCTTGGCCATTTCTAAAAATGGTGTCTGTTTGCCATAAATCACATCAAATGCGAATTTAGCATCCTTAAAAATGCTTTTTAAAATTTCTTTAGGTGCTGGTAGAAAATCATCCTTTAAACCAGCAGAGGTCGAGTTAATGACTAGATCAAATTTTTGCTCTTCGTAGTTATCCCAGCTAAAGCATTTGTACTCATCTTTAAATTTCTCAAGCCTATCTTTGCTTCTATTTAGTATGCAAACATTAATACCTTGTTCTTTTAATGCATAAGTTATGGCATTTGCAGTACCGCCAGCTCCAAGGACAATAGCTTTTTTTACATCTTTAAAATTTTTTATTGCTTTTAAAAACCCGGGCGCATCTGTGTTATATGCATAAATTTTGTCATTTTTAAGCACAAGCGTATTTGCAGAGCCTATTTTGCGTGCTATATCCGAAGCTTCATCGGCTAAATTTAAAGCCCACTCTTTATGTGGAAGTGTTACGTTTACACCATTTAATTTTAAGGATTTAAATTTATTGACTAATTCGCTGCCATCTTTTAGCAAGACTCTTGTGTAAAGTGCTTTTAAACCCAGGTCTGCAATGGCTTTATTGTGCAGCCTCGGAGATACCGAGTGAGCTATTGGATCTCCAAAGACTGCGAATGTTTTCATTTTGCTCTAAAGATAAAAGCGTCTTTATTGATATCTTTTCTAATATCGCCTACTGCTTTTTGAAGCGTTTTTTCATCAAATGGACCAACTAAAATTTTAGTCAGCTCGCCAACTTTTATAGTCTTGTAGCTATATCCCTTGGCAGCGATCTTCTTCATATACTCAGCATTTGGATTAAATTTACTAGTCACAAACACTTGAACGTAAGAGCCTTTTGTAGCAGGTTCACTTTTAGCTACTTCAGCTTTTTTATCCGTTTTTTCTACTTTGGTTTCAACCTTTTTTTCAATCTTTTTATCTATTTTATTTTCAGTTTTGGCTGGTTTTGACTCACTCTTTTTATCAGTAGCTGCCACTTTTTCGACTTTTTTAACTGGAGCATCTACCTTTGTCTCAGCTTTTTTAGCTGGTATTTCAGCTGGCTTTTCAATAGGCTTAACTATCTCTTTTGACTCTTCGGTTTTAGAAACAGGCTTATTGTTTTCTTTATCTTTTAGCTTTTTGATCATATCTTCAAATTCATCTTGTTGCTTATTTTCAGGCACGATCGGTACTTGCTCAAAAAGCTGTGTATCGCCTTTTTTATTGTCTGAATTTGTATCAGCTATCGGAGCTTGTCTATCTACTGGCTGCTCAGCTGGTACTGGAGGAAGCACTAGTCTTGAATCAGCTTCATTTTGCGCTTGTGAAGGATCACTTGAATTTACTAGCTTCATAGCCACTACAATGATCAAAAAAAGTATAATAAGAGCTGCTATAAATATAAGAAGTTTTTTTAGCTTCAATCCCCTTGCGTCATCATCTCTTTCTAAAAGAATATCTTTTAACTCATCATTTTCCACTTTTTATCCTTAATTACATATATTTTGACCAACTTGCCCCACGCTCCTTTTGATAGAGCTTATAAGGTAAAGTTAGTATATTAAATTCTTTTGGCATATCGATATTTGGAAACATTCTCCACTCTTTAGGTAGCTTCTGTGAAAGCTTTGCGTTGAGCACGTTTGCTAGCTGGCAAGCCTCATTTAGCGTAGTGTGACCTTTATGCACATAAAGGTGCAGATGCCCTGGCGTCTTGCTCTCGTAGGCTGTAAAATTTATAAAGCCCTCTTCTCTTAGAAGAAGCTGTGCTTTATGCCAAAATCTATCAGGGGTTCTGCCGTTATAGTCAAAAACTATATTTTCAACTTTATCATATGCATTTATTAAAGAGTGCGCGATAACAGCCTTACCCTCTTCATGCTCTTTCATGACACCGTAAGTTAGTGGCTCATTTATCTTTTCAAATTTATCAAAGAAAATTTTGCCTCTGTATTCTATTTTATTAACGATCGTATCACGCTTGATATAGTAGTGAGTTGTAATAATCTTTATAAGTGCCGTATCAATACTTTGCATCAAAATGTCGCTTTATCATAGATTATAAATTTATGAGCAAGTTCAACTAGCTCAGCTTTTGTCTTCTCTTGTAAAGATGTGTTGTTTATGTCGCTTAGAACGTCAGCTATTTTGTTTGCTATTAGCTCAAACTCAGCCTCTTTCATACCACGAGCCGTAAGCGCAGGACTACCCACACGTATACCACTTGTGATAAATGGACTTCTTGTCTCGCCAGGGACTGTGTTTTTATTTACAGTTATGCCAGCATTTCCTAGAGCGATGTCTGCGTCCTTACCGCTAAAATCTCTATTTAAAAAGCTCATTAAAATTAGATGGTTATCAGTGCCACCGCTTACTAGGTCAAAGCCTCTTTTTATTAGTACTTCGCCTAATTTTTTAGCATTTGCTTTTACTTGTTTAGCATAAATTTTCCACTCAGGACTAAGGTTGTGCTTAAAACCAACTGCTTTTGCTGCGATAACATGAACTAGTGGTCCGCCCTGGATACCTGGAAAAATAGAGGCATTTATCTTCTTAGCATACTCTTCGTTATTTGTCATTATTATGCCGCCTCTTGGGCCTCTTAATGTTTTATGCGTAGTTGAGCTTACGACATCGCAGTATGGGAAAGGACTTTGATGCTCACCAGCAACAACAAGACCAGCAATGTGAGCAACATCTGCAAAAAGTATCGCCCCAACAGCGTCAGCTATCTCACGGAATTTTTTAAACTCGATCTCTCTTGTGTATGCACTTGCGCCACAAACGATCATTTTTGGTTTTACTATCTTTGCGATATCCATGACTCTATCGTAGTTTATGCGGCCATCAAGCTCGACGCCATAGAAAAAGCTCTCATACATCTTGCCAGAGCTACTGACCTTTGCGCCGTGTGTTAAGTGTCCACCATGGCTTAGATCCATGCCTAAAATTTTATCGCCTGGATTAAGTAAAGCGCCATAAACACCTTGATTTGCCTGAGAGCCTGAGTTTGGTTGAACGTTTGCAAATTCACATCCAAAAAGCTCTTTACATCTATCAATCGCTATTTGCTCGATCTCATCGACAAATTCGCAGCCACCATAATATCTCTTGCCAGGATAGCCTTCAGCGTATTTGTTTGTTAGGATTGAGCCCATTACTTCCATAACTTCTGGATATGTAAAATTTTCACTAGCGATCATCTCAAGGTGATCACATTGGCGTTTTAGCTCTAAATTTACTAGATCGTAAATGTCCTTATCGTAGCTTTGCAAACTCATTTTTCATTCTCCTTTATCTCATTTTTAAGTGGCCTCATCGCTGGGAAGAGCACAACATCACGTATTGATTTTTTATCAGTTAAAAGCATAACAAGCCTATCGATGCCTATACCCTCACCTGCAACTGGTGGCATGCCGTATCCTAGGGCTTTTACATAGTCCTCATCCATCTCGTGTGCCTCATCATCGCCTGCGTTTTTAGCATCGATTTGCGCTTTAAAACGGTTGTATTGATCGATTGGATCGTTTAGCTCGTTAAAGCCATTTGCTAGCTCACGACCAGCGATAAATAACTCAAATCTCTCAGCCACATCAGGGTTTGCGTCACTTCTTCTTGAAAGTGGACTGATCGAAATCGGATAATCAATAACAAAAGTTGGGTGGATTAGTTTGCTCTCTACATAGTTATCAAATAGCTCAGCCTGCAAGTGACCAAGATCGAGCTTCTCATTTGCTTCAAGGCCATCGGCTCTTAGTTTTGCTAAAATTTTATCTTTGTCGTTTATGATATTCTCATCTAGTCCGCCGATCTCAACGAGAGCTTTTTTGTAGCTTATTCGCTTAAATGGCTTACTAAAATCAATCTCCATGCCGTCAAAATTTACAACCTTTTCCATATCTAGCTTGTCTAAAATGACATTAAAAAGATCCTCTGTAATGCCCATTAAATCGTGATAGTTGTGGTATGCCCAGTAAAACTCTATGCTTGTAAACTCAGGGTTATGAGTAAGATCCATTCCTTCGTTTCTAAAATTTCTATTCATCTCATAAACAGCTTCAAAGCCACCTACTATAAGACGTTTGAGGTATAATTCAGGTGCGATCCTTAGATATCTCTCGACTCCAAGAGCATTATGAAAAGTGATAAATGGCTTGGCGTTTGCACCGCCTGCTATTGGGTGCAGCATCGGTGTTTCAACTTCTAAAAAGCCTTTTTCTTCAAAAAATCTTCTAATCGTACTAATAATCACCGAGCGTCTTTTAAAATCAGCTCTAACTTCAGGGTTCATTATCATATCAAGATATCTTTGGCGATATCTTGTCTCAACATCAACTAGGCCATGATACTTCTCAGGAAGTGGGCTTATCGACTTTGAAGCAAGGCTAAGCTCGCTTACATGCATAGAAAATTCGCCAGTTCTTGTTATAAATGCATAACCTCTAACATAGACGATATCGCCTATCTCTACGTATTTTTTAACGATTTTAAACCACTCTGGATCAAGCGTTTTATTACTAAAGTAAATTTGTAAATTTCCATCTTCATCTTCGATATTTGCAAAAACCGCTTTTCCAGCATCACGAATGAGTTTTATTCTACCTGCAAGACCTACTAGCTGACCTTCGGCCTTTTTTTCTTCTGTATCATTAATGTAGTTAAATTTTAGTCTAAATTTAGAGATATTCATATCTCTTCTAAGAAAATGTGGATATGGATTAATGCCTAAATTTCTTAGCTCGTCTATGCTTTGTAGTCGTTGAATCTCATGTTGATTGTCAAATATCACCTTACTTTCCCTTTATATTATTTTTTGAGCATTTTTCACAAATTCCATAAAGCTGCATCATATGACCAGTTAGTTTAAAGCCATGATCTTTTGCGATACTGATTTGTCTTTTTTCTATCATTGGATCTTCAAATTCTATGATAAGACCGCACTTTCTGCATATCATATGGTCGTGATGTGGCTTTGTGGCAAGCTCAAATTTTTTACCTTGCGAACCAAAGCTGATTGATGTCACCATCTCTGATTCTTCAAGTAGATTTAGTGTTCTATAAACAGTTGCGATACCAATATTTAGCTCAGGGTGTGTCTCTTTTATAAAAAGATAAAGTCTTTCTGGAGTAAAGTGTTCGCCATTGTTGTATAGCGTTTTTAGTAAAATTTCACGCTGTTTCGTATATTTTAAACCATTGTCGCGAAGCACTCTTTTGAATTTCTCAAGCAACGCATCATATTCTAAATTTTCTATCATCTTATTCCCCTTTTGTGATATTAGAGTCGGTATTTACACTAGCATTTGCATCCATTGAGATAAATGCATCAGTTTTATTTGTATCCATTGGTCTTGCCACTATCTCATCTAACTCACTTTTGATATTTTTCACATCAAGATTTGTTATCCATTTGCCAGTTTCTATCAAAACCGGATAAACTTTACTGTTCGCAAAATAAGGAGCAATTATATTATTTAGCGAAGTACCAGATATTACAGCAACTACTGCCGAAAATGTTAAGAAAATTTTTCCACTTCCCATAACAAATCCACCAAGTCTATCCAAAAAACCAAGCCCACTTACTGAAACTATTTTTGATAAAAATTTACCAACTAGCAAGCAAACTAGCCAAAAAACTAGCCAAAGAGAGATAAATGCAACAAACTGTAAAAATGAAGGATTTTCAAATTTATATATATTTTTAGTTATAAACTCACCAGATAGATCTGAAAACCTGCTAGCTATAATTAAGCCACCGATAAGTCCGATAAGTCCGAAAGCTTCTTTGATAAGTCCATTTAATATGCCTTTTATGCCAAGCATCAAGACAAGAGCAATAATAATAATATCAAACCACGTTACTAAATCCATTATATAGTTCCTATTAAATTTTGAAGTTCTTGCTGGCTAGTTGAATAAGCTAGCGCATTTTCTTTTGTAATCTTACCCTCTTTTAGCACTTTCATCAAAGCCTGAGTTTGCGTACTCATGCCAGTTTGTTGTTGATTTAGCTGCATCTGAGAGTAAATTTGATGTATTTTATTTTCACGTATCAGGTTTGAGATCGCCATATTGTTTATTAAAATTTCATGCACCGCGCATCTTCCACCGCCTATCTTTGGGATTAGACTTTGTGAAACGACAGCAGTTAGCGAAACACTAAGCATATTTCTTACTTGTAATTGCTCGCTTCCATCGAAACTATCAACGATCCTATTTATAGTTTGAATGGCTGAATTTGTGTGAAGCGTACCAAAGACTAAGTGTCCAGTCTCAGCCGCCGTGATAGCCGTTGAAATCGTTTCCCTATCTCTCATCTCGCCCACAAGTATGATATCTGGATCTTCGCGAACCGCAGATTTTAGAGCCCTTGAATAAGAAGTTGCGTCAGTGCCGATATTTCTATGAGAAAATAGAGCTTTTTTATTGTTATGCACAAACTCGACTGGATCCTCAATTGTAATAATATGCTTTCTATAATTTAAATTTATCTCATTAAGCATGGCTGCAAGAGTTGTTGATTTACCACTTCCTGTCGGTCCAGTAACCAAAATAAGACCTTTTTCACGCTTAATAATGTGTTTAAAAATTTGTGGAGCATTTAACTCATCAAGAGATGGGATATTGATTGGGATTATACGAAAAGCAGCAGCTAAATCACCATTCATGGTATAGTAATAGTTGCCACGAAAGCGACCAATATCTGGAAGCTCGATCGCAAAGTCAAGCTCTTTATTATTCTCAAGTTCACTTTTTTGTTCATCAGTAATCAAAGCAGAACATAAATTTTCTATATCCTTACCACTTAATATGCCAAAATTAATGGGCTTTAAAGCACCATCTACTCTTATTTGAGGCTCAGATCTTGAAACAAGGTGAAGATCGCTTGCCTTATCACTCACAACAGTTTTTAAAAGTGTTTTTATATCGCTAGCAAGATTATTAAGGCTATTATCTTCTGGTATTTTTACACTTAAATTCTTTGCCTGAAGCTGTTCGATTAGATCCATATTTTTACCATTATTCTATTATTTTTGGTACAGCAAAAAAATGCCCTTCACGTGAAGGAGCGTATTTCAAGATCGTATCAATCACATCACTTGGTCTTGACTCATCTTCTCTTAAAGGTGTGCCACCTTTTATAGAGCTAACTACAGCTTCATCGCTACTTAGATCAAGTTCGTTTAAAATATCAACAAAAGATACAATCTCGCTTAGTTGTTTTTTTACTTCTTCTCTTTTTTCATCACTGATTTGTAAGGCAGAAAGTTTTTCTAATTTATTTAAAAGAATATCATCTATTTGCATTATATAAATAACCTTATTAATTAATTTTGAGCCATTATATCACATTCAAGCTTTAATTTTGGGATAGTTTTAATTTAATTATGTTAAAATCTGCGAATTAAAATTTTTAAAAAATAAAGGAAAAGCGTTGGCTATAAAAGAAGATCTAACACAGATAAAACAAGAGATTGGTGCTCAAGAACAGTTTTTAGAAAGCATGATCAAAGGTGAGCGTTTCTTTAGAAAGTATAAAAAATTTATGATAATTGCCATTATTGTTGCCGTCATTGCAATTATTGGATTTTATTCGAACAAAATAATAAATGATAATAGAATTGAAGATGCAAATTTGGCTTACTCAAAGCTCATTTTAAATCCAAACGATGCAAATGCCTTAAGCATTTTAAAAGAAAAAGAACCAAATTTATATGCACTTTTTTCACTTCAGCAAAAGCTTGATAAAAATGAGACAAATGGTATTAGCGAGCTTGCAAATTTAAAAGTAAATCCTATAGTAAAAGATATTATTCTTTCACAAAATGGTAATGCAAACACTCAAATTTTAAGCGAATATAGCACGCTCTTAAAAGGTTTTGAGCTTTTAAAACAAAACAAAATCAAAGAAGCAAATGATGAGTTTAATAAAATTTCACTCGACTCTCAACTTCAAACTTTAGTTAAAAATTTAAAACACTATCAGGGAATAAAATAATGAAAAAAATTACTCTTTTCTTGGCTTTTGCCTTGGCTTTAGTTTTAAGCGGATGTGGCACAAAAAGACAATATTTCGAGCCAGCTCAAACCTCTGGCAAAATTTCTTTGTCAAAAGATATGCCATCTTATATCAAATCAGCAAATGCAAATGGTGCCACTCTTGATAACGGCAATATTATCACCAAAAACGGCCTAAATACAAACATTAAGTTGCCTGAAAATTTTAATTTCTTAAATGAAAACAACGGCTTTATCATCTCATCTAGTATAAATGGCGATCTAAATGTGACAGATCCTAGTGGACGCAGCGTTTATAGCAATAAATTTCCAACAGCAATTGTTGCTGCTTCTCTTGATCAAAACCTATTAGCAGCTATCAGCGCGACAAACCACATCTATCTAATAGACATAAATACCGCAACAACAATAATGGAATATAGCTCGTCTAATATAGCAGCAGTTGATTCAAGGGTCGTAGCACCATTTTTTATGAGCTCGCTTATCGTTTATCCGGCATTAGATGGCAAAATTTACATAGTACAAAAAGAGACTGGTAGAATTTTACGTGACGTGGTCGTAAGCTCTGAAAATTTCTTTAATAACATCATATTCTTAGGCGTTGAGGGTGATAACTTAATAGCAGCAACAGCAAAAAAACTAATCGTCATTAACCCAAGTCAAACGGTTTATTATGACGGTGAGATCAAAGATGTACTAGTTAATAACGATGAAATTTATATCTTTAAAAAAGATGGTACGATCGTAAGAACAAATCTTATGCTAAAAGAGCAAAATAAAGTAAATTTCAAATTTGCCATCTTCTCAGCAGCCACTATTATCAATAATAAGCTCTACGTAATCGAAAAAACAGGCTACGTTATAAAAACAAATTTAGACCTCAGTGGAGCTGAAATTTATGAATTTAGCGATGAGATAAAAGATAAAAGCTTTATGGGCAATGGTGCCTTTTATTATGATAATGAGCTTGTTAATTTAGGGCAATGAACCAAAAAATTTGGGAGCTTTTTGAAGCCAAAAAAATTCTCTTAAAAGATATCAAAGAACTTAACACAAGTGAATTTAGCACAAAAAAGACGCTTGATATCTTTTGGGGAGTGGACAATAAGAGCTTTTACAATCTTGTCTTTTTAAGAACAGCAAAAAGTAGATTGCTACGCAAAGAGGCTTTGGAACTTGAAGAAATTTCTAAAAAAATAGAGATGAAATTCCAAACAAATCTAAGAAAAAAAACTATATTTTATAGCTCAGAAATTTGTTCTAAAGCCTTAAAAGAACTACAAGACAATAATTGGCGATGTTATGATTTTGTGTAATATAGGCAATACTAACGCTACATTTTTAGAAGATGGCAAAATCTCACGTATGAAAATTTCTGAGTTTAAAAGCTATAAGCCAGAAAAAAAAGTATATTTTATATCCGTAAATGATGAAATTTTAAATATTTTAAAAGATAATAAGATGTTTGTGGATCTAGAACCATTTTTTACTATTGATACGATATACCAGGGTCTAGGCGTAGATAGAATAGCTGCATGTTACTCTATAAATAATGGCGTAATCGTTGATGCTGGAAGCGCGATAACGGTTGACATTATGGCAAATTCTATCCATCTTGGAGGATATATCTTGCCAGGTATTTCAAGTATGCTAAATGCCTACAAAAGCATCTCGCCACGACTTGATATCACTATAAATTCACAAATTGACATAGATGCTCTACCGCAAAAAACAGCTGATGCCGTGAGTTATGGCATTATTAAACCAATAATAACTCTACTAGATAAACTAGCCGGTGACAAAAAAGTATATTTTACTGGTGGAGATGGCGACTTTTTGTCAAAATTTTTTAAAAATGCTATTTGCGACAAGATGCTTGTTTTTCGTGCCATGCAAAAGCTAATAACTGAAAAGAAAGATATGACAATATGATAACAGTAGCACTACCAAAGGGAAGAATAGCCGAGGCAACACTAGAAATTTTTAGAAAAATTTTTGGTTCAAGTTTTTTATTTGAAGATAGAAAATTAATCCTTGAAGAAGGAAATTTTAGATTTTTAATGGTTCGCAACCAAGATATCCCAACTTACGTCACTGAAGGTGCGGCTGATATTGGTGTAGTGGGGCTCGACGTACTTGAAGAGCACAAGCCAAATGTTGTAAGGCTACTGGATTTAAAAATCGGACAGTGCAAAGTTTGCATTGGCATAAAAAACGACTCTGAACTAGATCTAAACCAGCCAGAGCTAAAAATAGCCACAAAAATGCCAAATATAACAAGAAATTATTTTACAAAACAAGCCGTAGCTGTAAAGATCATCAAGCTTTATGGCTCGATCGAACTTGCGCCACTAGTTGGCTTAAGCGACGCGATAGTTGATGTAGTCGAGACTGGCTCAACCATGAAACAAAACGGACTAAAGATCGCTGGTGATATCATGCAAAGCTCAGCTTATCTAATAGCAAATAAAAATAGCTTTATCATTAAAAAAGATGAGATTTTAGAGCTTTACAAAAAAATCAAAGAAGAGATTTAAGGTCCTTCTCTATTATCATAAAGTACAAAAATTTCTCTAGTGATATAAAGTCCGATTATTTGCTTATAAATTCTTTTAGAATAACGCGTTGGTAGTTATTTGCATACTTTTATATTAATTTATCTTAATAGATTGGTGCTTATCCAAAGAGTGATCTAAATATTACAAAGATAGTAGTTTCTGACGAGCTAAGAGCCAAACATAAGCTAAAGCCTCATCACGAGTATCTAAGCTTTGATTGTATTGATTGCCATCAAAAACCAAGGCGATAATCCTAGCAAATTTAAAGAGATCGGTGACAATGGCTGCACTAGCTGCAATAAAATATCAGCACAAGCTCAAAAGATGTATACTCACTATAAAAAATTCTTGGCAGTGGTAAAGAGCTAAAATGTGTAAGTTGCTGCTATGAAGCAGGACATAGCGCTGGCTTTAGAAATTACCCTGAATACTGGAAGCCAATATATAAAAATTTATGAAAGATGATTATAACCCTATAAAAGAAGAAGAGGAATTTTTAAAACAAAAGGCTGATAAGAATAATACAAAACATGTTGGTGGGTAGTCTAAACTTTCTATTAATCAGGCAAGCAATTTAGTCTTACCTAATTGTACCTATTATATAAAGCTTTTTAATAAAAATTTATATTATAAATTGACTAAATTTACAAACATACTAAAAGACAAAATAGTAAATTTTAATCTTCAAAATTTAAAAAATCTGTATAAGTTCTTTGTTTTCAAGCTTATATGAGTTGTCGCATTTAGCTGCTAGATCGTTGTCGTGAGTTACTAGAACAAGGGCAGCGTTATTTTCATTTATATAGTCAAATAAAACTTGCATCACTTCATTTGCTGTTTGCTTATCAAGGTTGCCCGTTGGCTCGTCTGCAAAGATGATCTTTGGCTTTTTGGTAAGCACTCTAGCAATACTAACACGTTGCTGCTGACCACCGCTTAGCTCACCAACTTTTTGATTTATCACATTTAAAATTTTAAGCGACTCAAGCTCTTTTTCTTCTATTTTTTCGCCAGATAAGATACTTGCGAGCTCGATATTTTCATAAGCGCTAAAACCTTTAAAAAGATAGTGCGACTGAAAAATAATACCAAAATGAAGCCTTCTAATAGCCAAAAGCTCGTTTTGAGAAAGCTCATAGATCGATCTACCTTGGTAGATGACCTCGCCAAAATTTGGTTTTAAAAGTGTTGAAAGTATGTGTAAAAGCGTTGATTTACCACAACCGCTAACACCGGTTATAGCGATGCTTTGTTTTTGATTGAGAGTTAAATTTATATTATTAAAGAGCGTATAATCATACGCAAAGCCTAGATTAGACGCTCTTAAAATTTCCATTAGCCTATTTGAGCAGCAACTTCTGCAGCAAAGTCATCTACTTTTTTCTCTAAGCCTTCGCCAAGCTCAAAACGAACGTATTTCACGATCTCGATCTTACCGCCAAGCTCTTTGCTTTTATCTTCGATAACTTGTTCGATAGTCTTTTTATCGTCCATTACATAAAACTGACCTAAAAGAGTGAGGCGTTGGTCAAGCACTGTGTTGTCAGCGTAAAATCTCTCGATCTTACCAGGGATGATCTTGTCCCAAATTTTCTCAGGTTTGCCCTCAGCTTTTAGCTCTTCTTCGATCGCTTTTGTAGCTTTTGCAAGCTCAGCCTCACCTATCTGGCAGCGGCTAGCATACTCAGGGATGTGGTGAAGTGGTTTGCCTAGGCGTTTTAGCTCTTCATTATCTTTTTCAAGTTCAGCGCGAAGTGCGATAAATTCTTTTTCAACAAACTCTTTGTCAAGGTCTTTGTAGCTTATAACACTTGGCTTCATAGCAGCTGCGTGCATACATAAATTTCTTATAAATTCAGCTGCTTTGTTTGCAACTTCAGCACTTTCGCAAGCTGCACCGATAAGTACGCCAACGCGGCCATTTGAGTGAACATAGCCATTTACCACGCTCTTATCGTCAGCACTAATAGTCTCAAAGCGGCGAACTACAAGGTTTTCACCGATAGTTGCGATCTGAGTTTTGAAGTATTCTTCAAATTTAACATCGTTTAAAGTGCTTGTATTTAGCTCTTCAACTGTTTTTATGCTACTTGATTGGATGTGAGCTGTTGTATCTTTTGCAAGTGCTTGAAACTGTGGGTTTCTAGCAACGAAGTCAGTCTCAGAGTTGATCTCACTGATAGTTGCTTTTTTGCATTTTGAGCAAACTTCAACACTTATTAAGCCCTCACTTGCAAGACGGTCAGCCTTTTTAGCAGCTTGACCAAGACCCTTTTCACGAAGGATATCAACGGCTTTTTCCATATCGCCATTTGCTTCGCTAAGCGCCTTTTTGCAGTCCATCATACCAGCTCCAGTTGATTCACGGAGCTCTTTTACCATTTGTGCAGTTATTTCCATTACTCTTCGTCCTCGCCAAAGTCTTCTTCACTCATAGCCTCAGCTACAACTGCGTCTTTCTCATCTTGGCTTACTTCTTCGCCAGCAGCTTGCTCGCCACC
Source organism: Campylobacter concisus (assembly GCF_003049085.1). NCBI lineage: Bacteria > Pseudomonadati > Campylobacterota > Epsilonproteobacteria > Campylobacterales > Campylobacteraceae > Campylobacter > Campylobacter concisus. The sequence continues at coordinate 127,421 of NZ_PIQX01000005.1, read as the reverse complement.
ATCTTGCTCAAGAAGTGATTTACCTTCGTTGATAGCTTCAGCCATCTCTTGGCAGAAAAGCTGAACAGAGCGAATCGCATCGTCGTTTCCTGGGATCGGATAATCAACAACATCAGGATCGCAGTTTGTATCAATAGGTGCTACAACTGGAATTTTTAAACGATTTGCTTCCTGAACAGCGATCTTTTCTTTAACTGTATCAACAACAAATATCATATCAGGTAGGCTTTTCATATTGCGGATACCGCCAAGAGTCGCGATAAGTTTCTCTTTTTTGCGGCGAAGCATCAATGCCTCTTTTTTAGTTAGTAAATTTATCGAACCATCTTCTTCCATAGTTTCGATGACTTCTAGTTTGCGGATAGATTGGCGGATGGTACCAAAGTTTGTCATCATACCACCTAACCAGCGGTGATTTACATAAGGCATTCCACATTTTTCAGCATACTCTTTTATAGCGTCGATAGCTTGTTTTTTAGTGCCTACAAATAGCACTGACTTGCCTTCAGCAGCTGCGTCACGAACGATGTTGTAAGTGTAGCGGAAGTAGCGGATAGTCTTTTGTAGATCTATAATATAGATACCTTTTCTCTCGCCAAAGATAAATTTTTTCATCTTTGGATTCCAGCGGCGTGTTTGGTGACCAAAATGTACGCCACACTCTAATAAATCTCTCATAGTTACCATGAGTTTCTCCTTGTTTTAGGCATTTTGCCTTGAATTTAGTTTTATCCTCCACGACCATTAATGCTTTCGCACAACCAAATTTAGGATTGTCGTGTGTGAAATAAAGGGGGATTATACTTAAAATAATATGAATTTAAACTAAAGTTTATTTACTTAATTGTGAGTCTTCTTCGATTTTTATTAACTTAGCAAAAATTTCTGCCATTGCTTGCCTTTGTTCGGATGAAATTTCAAGCTTCTTAACATTTAAAAGAATGCTTACAAACTCCTCGTTTTGTAGCGTTTCTATGCCAAATTTTCTTGCGTTTGTAGTGATTTTTAGCACAAGAGGATTTTTTGATTTAAAGTTTTCGTAAGGCATTCTTTCTCTACTTTCAAAATTATAAAGCAATTATAAAAATTTATAATAAATTCGAACTCAAATTTATATCAAACTTTTATTCTTTTATCTCAAAACTAAGCGTCGTTTTTAACGTCTCTTTGTCACACTTCGCAGCGTCTGGATAAGGTCTTTCATAAATAACTTCAAATACCCAAAATCCTGGCTTTAGAGCTAACGCTTCAGTTATGCCTTGCTCATCTGTCATACCGTAAAATGCGTGCTTATGTCTAAAATCCAGCAAAAGTACCAGTTAGTTTAGCTCGCTTTAACGGCTTTCCATCAGTAAAAACCTGCAATTTAAAAGGCTTATCCACTCTAAAATCCGCTGGGTTTTGTAGCGGTACGATCTCGATTTTAACTCCAATAGGTTTAGTTACGAAGTCGTCTGTTTTACCTAAATTTAAGACTCTCTTAGATGTTATTGTCATCAGCCGGCAAATCTGTATATCGCTTAGATCCTTTAGATCAAGCTTAGTTGTGTCTATTAGCCACTTGCCATCACTACGCTTTTTAAGCGAATACATAGGATTTTGCTGTGCTAGTAAGATATATGTGCCTTTGTCTAATCTTTCGCCCTCGTAGCGGTAGTTCTCGCCACTTTGTGTAAGCTTCTTTTTGCTACCATCTTTACTTATTACAGTAATTGGCGCAAAAAGATGGACGCGTTCGGCCATAATAGGCTCTAGCTTTGGAAAATCGTCGCTATAACCCATGTTTGCGATAAATTTTCCTAGCTTTTCATCATTAGCTCCATCTACCCAAAACATGTGTGCTTGCGCCATATAAAAGGCTCCTGTTAACATAATGGCAGTCAAAATTTTACCTATTTGCATGATTTTCCTTGTTGTTCTTTTTGAGATTTGATGTCAAATTGTAGCTAAAAATTATTATATTTAGCCATTTTTTAGATCAAATTAAATATCAAAACGTTCAATACAATTTAGCTGGCAAATTTTAACAGGCAAGCAATGAAGCTAAAGATTTACTTCTATCTTTTACTATTTACCGATGTGGCTCTATTCATCACAAATCCGCAAAAACGCCCGGTCCTACTCTGTTTGCGGTATGAGAATAATTCATCTCTCTCAAAAGTGCAACGAGGATCTATTGATATTTGCTCTACTCCAAGCTTAGCAAATTCGTCTAATAAAGCTGCGTTTATATCAAATTTTCCATCATTTTTATATCGGTTAAATTCACCAAGATCTAGCTTGCCTACTTCGTAGTTTTGCACTTTGATATTTGCGCCTATAAATACGCGTAAATTACTAGTGCGGCAACCAAACTCACTCGTCATTAGCCCCACTGCATTTGTACAAATTTTACTAGTAACACCTGCGCGTCCCGCATGCACAGCTGCGACTACGCCAAGATGTTCATCTATTATCAAAACAGGCGCACAGTCAGCGACTAAGACGCAAAGCGCCACACCTTTTAATGATGTTATCACACCATCACATGGAGATAGATCATCGTTAAAATCTTGCAAAATTCCCACTTTATTTGAGTGGATTTGGCTCATAAATTTTAAATTAACAGGCATAATGCCAAGCGCCGTTGCTAAAATTTCACGATTTTGTGCGACCTTTAGCGGATCATCGCCAACATGATCTGCTAAATTTAAGCTCTCAAAAGCACCCTCGCTTACACCGCCAAATCTATTTGTAAAGCCAGCTAATACGCCATTTTTATCAAAGACTATCTCTAAATTTTCACGCATTTTATCAACCTAATAAAGGCTAGAAATTCGCTCGACATCGTCCCAGCTAAGGCCACTATCTTGCTTGCAAAAAAGCTGCCTAGCTACGTATCGAGCCAAAAGATCACTTTCGATATTTACGCGTCTGCCGACCTTGAAAGTGCTAAAAAGACTATCTTTAAATGTGATAGGTATGATGGTAAGCCTTATGCCCTTTGGCAAAATTTCATTTATGGTTAGGCTCACTCCCTCGACGCCCACCGAGCCCTTGTTTGCCATCAGAGCCATCGCCTCACGTGGCAGGTCGATATAAAAATCAACCCCATTCTCATTCTTTTTGATATTTGAAATTTTACCGATAAAATCGATGTGTCCTTGCATCAAATGCCCATCTACTCGGTCTCCTAGCTTCATCGCTGGCTCGATATGCACTCTTTCTTTTAAATTTTCAACCGCGATATTTGCCCTACTCTCTGCGCTTAGCTCCACACTAAAGCCATCATCATATAGTTTGGTCACACTTAAGCAAGCGCCATTTACTGCGATGCTATCGCCTAAATTTGGACGAAAATTTGCCTTTAGCCTTAAAATATTTTGTGAATAACTAACAACCTGTGCTATCTCACGGATCAAGCCATTAAACATATTTTGCCTTTAAATTTTTTAAGGATTTTACTAAATTTTGCCTAAATTTGGGCATTTATGAACTTAATTATTTTAAAAAAGAAAAGATAAATTTAAAGCTCTGATGGATAAAAGTGCTAGCAAAATTTAGCCTCAAGCCACTCATTTAACGTGGCTCGTTTTATAAATTTAAATCAAATTTGCAATCTCAATGAGCCAATTTGCTAGCTCTTTTGGCTTTGCAATCATCGAAAGATGTCCGCTATCAAGCTCTTTTATCTTTGCATTTATCTGCTTTGCAAAACGCTGCTGCACCTCATACGCCAAGGCGTGGTCGTTTTTAGTTAAAAGATAAAAAGATGGCTTTTCATGCCAAGCAGCCGTGCCTATCTTATCGCTAAATGCAGCTGCATTCATAGGCGTTTGAAGCGCTGCTAAAACGCGGCTTTGCTTTGCCGGCAGGTCATTTGCCATCACATCCGCAAGCGCCTCAGCTGGCAAAAATATCTGGCCATTTACATCTGGACTAAGACCTTTCATCGGCGCATTTTGCCGCTCAAGCGCCTCAGCAGCGCACTCGATATTATCGGGCAGGGTGGCTAAGAGATAGACAGGTGTAGCGACCTTTTCGTGAGTGCCCAACTAGCAGACTCTTACCCTGAGCCCTCTAAAGTATGTGCTTAAGCCTCTAAGCGTCTGCTACAAGTGAAGTTGGCGGGTTTTGCACGGCAACGGCGTTAATACCAGCTTCTTGCAAGTGGCGGATCACCTCAGCGTAGCAAGAACCATCGGCAAACGCGCCATGAGCTAAAACGATATTTTTAATCATCTTTTTTAAATTTGTTTGGTTTTGACCTTTTGTGGGCGATGTGTGAGCAAAAGTAGGCAAAATGGCACTTGCTGCAAGCAAAGCAGTCGTAGTAAGAAAGTGCCTGCGCGATGAAATTTTAGGCATAAATCCCTTTAAAGTGTTTGCCAATGATACAAAAAATACAAGCGATCTTAATAAATTTTTGTAATTAACTTGTTTGCAAAATTAGCCACGTCTTGCTAAAATCTCGTGCTACCAGATCATCCCTCTTTATCCACAGATAAACTTTGCCTTCTCCGTCCCAGTCCATGTCGCCCTCATCATCACTATCTATCTGTAAAAGCAGTTGCCACTGGGCAGAATTTTTCTCAAATTCCGCTATTCTTGGGTGGTGATAAGCGCTACCATCACCACAGCTAAGTCCATTTGCAACCAGCTCACACTCTAGCTCCATGCCATCTTGGACATTATCGGAGTGTCCAAGGAGCTTATTTTCTTTAGCCTGCCAGCTTGGCTCAATAACCTCATGATAAGCCTCCCACTCAGCCTCACTAATTTTACTAAATGGCACAATCGAGCTTTGTAAATTTGGCAAATTTATCTCATTTTCAAAGCTAAGCAAGCGTACGTTAAACGTAGAATTTTCTCCCTCTAAGCTCTCCACTCTCCTACGAGAAAGCAGTCCATTATTTACATCAGAAAAGATCACTGCAAAGCCATTTTTATCGGCAGGATCATAGCCCCAAATACGCAAATTTCTATCATAAAAGAGATAGAGCATTCCGCTTTTTGGCAATAGTGAGTCAATGTCAAATTTGCTAGCTTCAGCAAAATTTATCTGTGCCACAAAACTCAAAGCGCCGTTTTCATTTGAAGGCCATGATAAACCATCTGGCAGATCTGGCGAGCCGCCAAATTTAGACGCTCCAACGGCGATATCATCGTCATTTTTAGCTTGCACATCTATCCTTATGGCATTTCTTGCTAGTGGCGATAAAAGTTTAAAAAGTTCATCCAGCCCACGTTCTTTACAACCTTTAGAAATTTTTATAATATCCATATTTTCCTCTTTAACAAGCATCAACGTATATATGATACTTCTTACAATGCAAACAACGAAACAAATATCCAGCAATATCGCCAGCTTTAACAAGATGTTCGCGTAGCATTTTATCGTCGTATTCGGCTCTTTTTGTGTAGTCCTCAAAGACCTCGTCTACTATGCCCATTTCTTCGAGCTCTTTTGTACCAACATCACCTAAAAATTCGCAATAATCATCACAACAAGCTATCCAATGCTCGCCCTGCCAGCTCTCGTAGCCAGGGGTTCTTCTAAAGAGTTCGTCATCCTTTTTAGCATCACTTGTAGTTAGTTTGTCAGCATCTTGCACAAATGTAGCGTCAAATTTCTTAGCAGCCTTACCACTAGAAATACAAGTAGGACAAAGACACGAAATATCTTGCTCGCAATAAATGCTGCCGCTATAATAAACTTCAGTATCTTTGCCACAACACTCACACACTATGTTCATATCATCTTTAAATGCGCCAGTTTTTAAAGGATTGGGATGGTAGATAAATTTTGGTAACGTGATAGCTTTATCTTTTTGAGCCAAAATTTGGCCTCTACTTTTTGGGCGAGGCAGTGCCCGTTTATCATTTTCGTCAATGAATTGCACTAGATAGCCAAGTGTCTTTAGCTGTTTTTTATCACTTTTGTCATATATTTTTAAAAGTAAGTCGTAAGCACTCTTTCTCATAGATAAAAGCTGATAAACATCGACCAAAACATACTTTGCGCAAACGTCATCACAATTTTCCAACTCTTCTTTAAACTCATAGAGTGCCTCAATACTAGAAGCATTGCCATTATTTTTATAATATTCTTTTGAAAGAGTGATATATTTTTCTTGAAATTTATCCATTAATACTCTTTATATGGATTTGATATTAACAATTTTAGTGTTTAAATCTTAAAGATATAAAAGCTAGTATAAAAATTATGGCTGTTAAAGCGATTAAATTTATATTGATTTTAAATATTTTTAGTATTTTAGTAGATGATGCCACAAACAAATTTGATAAGTATTCTTATAAAATTGTTGTGACTATAAATTTATTCTTCAAATGCTCCGATAGAGAGAATTTTTTCTATTCTTTTTGCTACAAGATCATTTATATCAAGCTTTTCAAGCTCAGCTAGCTCTGAGACAAAATAATTTGCAAGTGCTTTTGCAGCACCATCTTTATCTCTATGGGCTCCATTTATCGGCTCATCTATAACAGCATCAATCAGTGATAGACTTTTTAAATCATCAGCTGTTATTTTCATAGATTTTGTAGCTTGTTCTTGTTTAGCTGGGTCATTCCAAAGTATTGCAGCACAGCCTTCTGGTGAAATAACCGAAAACACAGAATTTTTCATCATAGCAAGTCTATCAGCCACGCCTATAGCTAAAGCGCCACCACTTCCACCTTCACCAATAACAACAGCAATTATTGGAGTTTTTAAATTTGCAAACTCAAATAAATTTCTAGCTATAGCCTCACTTTGTCCTCGCTCTTCAGCTCCAACACCTGGATATGCGCCTGGAGTGTCTATGAGAAATAAAATAGGTAAATTAAATTTTTCAGCCATTTTTGCAACTCTAAGAGCTTTGCGATAACCCTCAGGATGAGGCATACCAAAATTTCTTCTTAACTTATTTTTAGTACCACGGCCCTTTTGCTCGCCTATAACAATAGTCTTTTTACCTCCGATATAGCCAATGTAGCAAACTATCGCTGGATCATCTCTAAAAGCTCTATCTCCATGAATCTCATATCCATCAATCAAAAACGCATTGATATAATCAATAGAATATGGTCTATCTGGATGACGAGCAAGCTGCAAACGTTGATATTCGTTTAAATTTTTATATACTTTTGATATCTCTTTGGATAAATTCTTATTTAAAATTTCAACAGCATGTTCATCGCCTCTGATCTTAGCATTTGCTATATCTTCATCAATTTGCTTTATGCTTTTTTCAAAATCTAAATAATTTGACATCTTAATCCAACTTTTTAAATATTACGACGCCGTTTGTTCCACCAAAGCCAAATGAGTTGCTCATAACAGCTTTTATATCAGCTTTTCTAGCTTTATTTGGAACGTAGTCTAGATCGCACTCTGAATCAGGAGTCTCGTAGTTTATTGTTGGAGGGATAATACCGTCTCTCATTGCCATTATAGATATAACAGCCTCAATCGCACCAGCACCACCTAGACAGTGTCCAGTTTGACCTTTTGTTGAGCTAACTGGTGGACATTTGTCACCAAAAACCGCTTTTAGTGCCGCAGTCTCATTCTTATCATTTACAGGTGTTGAAGTACCGTGCGCATTTACATAATCTATCTTTAAACCTTTTGCCATATCAAGTGCTTGTTTCATCGCACTTAATGGACCTTCAAGTGTTGGTGATGTGATATGGTGTGCATCTCCGCTCTCACCAAATCCAACTACTTCAGCGTAAATTTTAGCACCTCTTGCAACAGCCGACTCATACTCTTCAAGTACAAGCGCACCGGCTCCTTCACCCATTACAAAACCATCACGATTTGCGTCAAATGGCCTTGACGCCTTACTTGGTTCATCATTTCTAGTTGATAGTGCTTTCATTGCTGCAAAGCCACCTATACCTACACCACAAATAGTAGACTCAGCACCGATAACTAGCATATTTGTAGCTTGACCAATCATAATGCATTTTGCAGCTTGCGATATCGCATGAGTGCTTGCTGCACATGCTGTTACGCTAGACAAATTTGGACCCTTAAGTCCGTGATTTATAGAAACTATGCCACCTAGCATATTTACAAGTGCAGATGGGATGAAAAATGGCGAAATTCTCTTTACGCCTTTTTCAAAGTATGTAATTGAATTTTTTTCAATATTTGGCAAACCACCTATGCCAGCTGCCGAGCTAACGCCAAATTTATGAGCATCAAACTCTTTAAAATTCGCATCAGCCATAGCTTCATTAGATGCTTTTATGCCAAGCTGTATGAAACGATCTACTTTTTTCACCTCTTTGCCGTCTAAAATGCTATTTGGATCAAAATCAGTTATCTCGGCAGCAATTTTAACAGGAAAGTCACTTACATCAAAGCTTGTGATCTCTTTCACACCTGTTTTACCCTCGCAAATAGCCTTAAAAGAGCTCTCTTTGTCAAGACCAAGTGCGTTTATCATGCCTATACCAGTTACAACGACTCGTTTCAATACATCTCCTTAAATCAAACTGTGTAAATTTAATTACTTACCTAGTTTTTCTATATAATTTACAACGTCTTGAATGCTTATTAATTTCTCTGCTTCGCTATCAGGAATTTCTACTTCAAATTTCTCTTCTAAAGCCATAACTAGCTCTACAACGTCAAGTGAATCAGCGCCTAAATCCTCAATGATTTTAGACTCTAATTTTACTGCTTGTGGATCTACACTTAGTTGCTCTACAACTACGTCTCTTACGTCTTCAAATACTGCCATTTTAAGGTCTCCTTATAAAAAATGTCTGTTATCTTATAATATTTACGCTTTTATTTATTTTAAATTTCAAAACTTGTCTGAAATTTACCTACATATAAAGTCCGCCATTTATTTTAAGTGTCTCACCAGTCACGTAACTTGCGTGATCGCTTAGTAAAAATGCAACAGCCTCAGCTACTTCACTAGCACTGCCGAAACGTTTTAACGGGATATTATCGCTATAAGTTTTTTTCACCTCATCACTTAGTCCATGCGTCATATCAGTCTCGATAAAGCCCGGAGTTACGCTGTTAAAGCGTATATTTCTGCTTGCACCCTCTTTTGCAAAGCTTTTGCTCATGGCGATTAGTCCGCCCTTGCTAGCTGAATAGTTTACCTGCCCTGCATTTCCCATCTCACCAACGATAGATGCGACGTTTACGACCGCTCCAAAGCGCTTTTTACTCATCACTTTCAAAGCCTCTCTACATCCTATGAAAGCTGAAGTTAAATTTGCATTTATCACATCTGTAAATTCGCTAGTTTTCATGCGAAGTGCTAGTTTGTCATTTGTGATACCAGCGTTATTTACAAGGTAGCTTAGCTCGCCGTCGCTATCGACTATCAAATTTATACCTTTTATAAACTCATCTTCGTCTGTTGCATCAAATTTTATCACCGCAGCCTTGCCGCCATTTTGCTCGATCTCAGCCTGTAAAGCGTCTGCTATCTCAGGCTTTGAGCGGTAGTTTATCCACACTTTTAAGCCCATATTTGCAAGTGTCTTTGCGATCTGTGCGCCGATACCTCTGCTTGCACCTGTTATTAGCACGTTTTTTCCGCTAAATTTCATAGATTCTCCTTATTTTTTCTAATTTTTCAACGATTGTAGCTTATATAAGCTTAACGTCTAAATTTTATCGCTTCTTTCCCATTTTATCTTCTTGCCAAAACCAAGAATATTACTTGTAAATTTTAGTTTTTCAAGATTTATACACCAAATTTTTGGATCCATTGCTTTTGCATAAAAAAATCTTTCGAAATAAATTTCTATTTCATTTTCTTTGGCCTCTCTCATCACTCCTTGAAACTGTACGCCCTCTATCTTGCCAACGATCTTTGTATCAAGAGCGACCGTGCCAGCAACAAGCTTTGAGTTTTTTAAAAATTTAACATGTGAGCTCTCATCAGAGCTAGCTAACAAAAGGCTAAAATTTAGCTCATCAAAGGCGTAAAATGCGCTAAAAGCGTAAGGCTGACCCTCGTCATCAATGGCGCAGACACTTGCGAGATGCATCTTTTTTAGAAATTTAACTATCCTCTCATCCATCTAAATTCCCCTAAAAATATCAAGAATGGTTTGAAATTTAAAGATGACTATGGCGATTATTAGCACCCAAAGCGTAAAAATAATAAGCTCTACTAAAGTAAATTTATCTTTTGCAACTTTTTTAAAAACAAGCATCGCTAAAAATGCTCCTAAAAAGCCACCAATTAGCGAAAAATAGTGAATCGCATTTACTTTTACAAAGCTTGGTAAAAGCCCTTTAAAAAATAGTGAAAACATAAAAATGGCAAGTAAATTTGCAAGTATTAAGTAGTAACCAACGACCGGTAAAACTGGGTAGAGCCTAGCAAAGCCAAAGCTTGAAACAGTGATAAGCATAAGCAAAAAGATCCTAGTGCCAAAACAACACATCGCCCGTCCTTTTTTGACGCATTTTACAAAATTTTGCTTTATGAAATTAAAAATTTGCCGATTTAGCCTCAAAAGGATTTAAAAATGCAAACAAATTTTTACTCTCAAGGAAGCTACAACAACATGAGCTTTTCGATGAAAACTAGCTCAGGCGATGAGATAAGCTTTTCGATGTATGACAACAAAAGTTTGGAGTTTTCAAGCCAGAAAAATGGTACTTCAAGCCAAAGAAGCCTTACTCTCACGCACGAATACGGCTATGAGTTTTTATATAAAGGAAACGGCATAGACGAGCAAGATATGAAAGAGATCGAAGAGGCGATGAAGCAAATTCGCCCACAAGTTGATGAATTTATGAAAAACGTCAAAGAGGGCGACAAGATCGCTGGTAGCAGCCAAAGCATAAGTGATCTTTCAAACAAGATCAAGCAAATGTTGCCTACCGCAAAAGATCTAAATCACAAAAATTTTATAAATGACAATATGCTAAAGATGTTTGACGAGCTTCTGGCTAAAAATGATGCAAACAAAAATCTACTAAGTGCCACAAAAAGGCTATTTGACACATTACTTGATGAGAGCAACAAAGTATCTTACTATGCTTAAATTTAGGGCCTTCTGGCTCTAAATTTTTACAAGTGCTTCTTTCCCAAAAAAGAGGTGCGACAAGACTATTACAAAGTAAAGCTGAAAAAAGAGTCCCACAAGCGGCACAAGCGATATTAGATAAAACAAAAGTGTAAAAATTATAAATTTTATCCCACCACCTTCAAGCAGTGCTAGCTCAAATTTATCACTATCAAGAGTGTTTGAGCCAACGTCTATCAGTAAAAGTTTGTAATAGATATAAAAAAATGGCACGTTTATGATGAAAAAATTTAAGACTGGTACAAATAAAAGCGGTAGGCAAACGAGCAATATCCCAAGAAATTTCATGATCTCAATCATCATCACCTTTAGCACTCTAGCCGTGCTAACCTCGTTTTTAAGCACGTAGTTGTAGTGCCTTTTGTTTATCTCTTTAGCCACAACCGGCGTTAAAAAGCCAGCTACGATTAGGGCAATCACGATACTAATGATGATCGTTAAAAAGGTGCTCAGAATATAAAAAAGTATACTAACTATCCACTTAGTAGCACTAAAACTTAAAATTTTAATAGCGATAAAAGAGAGTGCCGAGTTTGTCTCTAAAAAGGCAAAATTTTCGTTTTTAGCGCTATCATTTAAAAGGTCAAATATCTCACCACCGCCCCAAATCGTAAGCCACGCAAGACTAAAAATGCTAAGACAAAGTGGCAAGATGGATAGCGCTATAAATTTGGCTGTAAAAAAATCTTTAAAGCCAAGGCGAAGAAGGTTTATCATTTCACCTTTTTATATTCAAGCTCAAGTGCGGCGTAAATTTCATCGATCTTGCTAATGCCATTTGACAAAATTTCACTTATTACTTCATTATCTTCGCGTCCGTTCCAATTTTTTTTATAGCTGCCTTCTTTGTAGCCATTATTTTGACGGAAGCGATTTAGTACATTTTTGGCGATGTAGCACTCATAAAGTGAGTATAAATTTACGCCACATTTTAAAGACATAGAGAAGTAAATTTTTAAAATATCAAATATATCGTAGTCAAACCCGCTGCACTCATGTATGAGCATTTCAACGTCATTCATTATCTCATAAATGCTCTCGTCTTCGATCCTTAATGGCTCTTTGCAAAACTCACTAAATCCGCTTGATTGGCAAATATCATCAGCTAAAGTTTCTATATCTCCAAGCTGTTTTGATTTATAAATTTGCAAAGCTAGACTCATTATAAAGTGCCAAATATCAACAACTTCTATGCGTAAATTTTGCTCATCAGTCTTTGCATCGATGCTCTTCCAGTGTTTCCATGCAAAGCTATCGATTAGCTCAGCACACTCCATATATATGCAGCGCCTCCAGCTGATTAATTTATTTTTATTAGTATAACCATTTTCCCAGCCAAGCCCATTTGTCTCATCATTTAGACTTTGCTGCATCTTTAACATCTCTAAAATAATCGTTCTTTCATTCATTTTAGGCCTTTTAAAATTTTAAAGGATTATAACAAAAAATTATTAAATGCCACGAGGCAAGCTTGACTTAAATCATTTTATGTATAAAATTTAGGAGCTAAAATAAGCAAAAATTTCAAAGGAGAAAAAATGAGAGAAAAAGATCTAGTGGTTTGCAATGTTTGCGGACTAAAAAGCAGCGATGATACAAATGCGGTTTTTATCCACGCTCATAAAAATGGCGAAGAAGTTGATATCTGCACCAGTTGTGTTCCAAGCGTAATCCATGGTTCAGGCATGGTTGTAAAATCAAACGAAGAGATAAAGGCTGAAATTTAAACTTTAGCTATCATTTGAGGATCTTGCCTTACAAGGTCTTCAAATTCTTCTGCACTCATAGGACGAGATAAGAAAAGTCCTTGCACTTCATTACAATCAAGCTCTTTTAAGAAATGAATATCTTCTTCTTTTTCTACGCCTTTTGCGCCAACTTTTATCTTCATTGCCTTTGCTAAATCGATAATTGCAGATACGATTTGTGCATCTATTTTGCTATTTGATGCTTGAGCAACAAATTCACTTGCTATTTTTATACGCTTAACACCGTACTTTCTAATATAAATAAATGAAGTATATCCAGAGCCAAAATTATCTATGCAAACGTCTATATTATTTTCTTTAAGAATAGAAAAAATTTTATCAAGCGTTTTAGAATTATTTGTCCATATTTCTTCGCCAAATTCTATTTCAAAAAGCTCTGGATTTATATGATGCGAACGTAAGCTAGAAACAAAGTCTAAAACAAATTTTTCTGATTTACTTTGAATCTGTGCAACATTTATACTTATTTTTGGTATCAAGAGTTTTTCTTTTTGCCATCTATCTACATACTCTATGGTCTTTGAAACTAAAAGCGAGCAAATATCGTTTAAAATATTGCTATTTACATTTACCTCTTTCATAAATTTGCTTGCTTCCATCAAGCCAAATTTTTCTGATTTCCAATATAAAAAAACCTCTGCGTAGATCATTTTTTCGATTTTTAGATCAAATATTGGTTGAAAATACACATGAAGGTCTTCTTGCAAATTAGCTTTTTTAAGCGCGATCTCGATGCTTGAGCTTAAGTGCATTTCATTGCTAATTTTATCGCTATAAACCATAGGATTTAAAGCTGGATTTTTCTTGGCGTAATACATTGCCATATCTGCATTTTTTATAATATTTCTTGGATTTGCCGTACTATTTTTTGTTGCTACATCTATGCCTATTATGCACTTAAGCCCAAAGTGATATCTATCTATTTGAATTGGCTTTTCAATAGCATCTTTTAAGGCAATACCAAGATTTAAGCGTTTTGTATGACTATTTATCTCCATTTTTGCTAGTACGATAAATTCGTCCGCACTAATCCTTGCTATGGCTTCTTGTCTATTGCAAACTTCAAGTATCCTTTTTGCAACTAATTTTAAAATTCTATCACCTATTTCATGTCCGTAAGATGTATTTATACTTTTAAAACGGCTTAAATTTATATAATAAACTGCGATTTCCTCATCTTCAGAGATACTTTTGCACATTCTTTCAAGCTCATTTACTATAAAATTTCTATTGCCAAGGTCTGTTAGATAGTCTTTCTCAGACATATCTTGAAGTCTTAAATTTGCGAGCATAAGTTCATTGGTCCGCTCATGCATCGACTTTTCCATCTCTCTATGAAGATTTCTCTCATAATCTAATATTTTTCTACTTGCAATAGAGCTTTTAACATAGTAATTAACAATAGCATTTACAACTAAAACAAAAAGTGAGATGAGCGCACTAAAAGATGTTAGATCTTCTTGTAATAGCAAAGGTAAAACTATTATTATTGGTAGCCATTTTGATCCTATTGAGATATCTTTATCGGTATTTGTAACATACTCATTTTTAGCTTTTAAATGAAAAGCTCCTATCATCAAGAAGAAGAAAGGAACGATATATAAAAAATCTATTTTATGGCCAAAATTTACATTTGAGATCTGACTATAAAAAATAAATAAATTTAGCATCGTAAATAAAATGCTAGCCGATATAAGGTAAAAGCCACTAATTTTTATATGAAGCAAACTGCTTGTAAAAATCTCACTTAAAGTAATAAAAAGTATAAGAAAATTTATGGCTACAATAGAGAGAAAAACGATATTTGATCTATTATTTATCATCGATAAGATATCTACTTCATCAAAAATACCATATATTAAAATTACTATTAAAAAAAAGACACTTATGCTATCCATAATGATGGCTAGCTTTTCTTGGCTGGCTGCAAATTTTGAATACAAAAATATACTAACGCCAGCTAAAATAGATATCATCGGCAACATAAAAAACACATCAAGATATGCATAAGAACTATGAGCCCGCAATAGTATATCTTGATTTAACACCATTAATGCATCACAAATAGACCATAAAAAAACACCAAAACATATTGCAAGCCAATGCGTTATTTTGGTTTTTACTTTATCCATTGAAGTATAAATGCCAAAAGTTATCATAAAGAAACTAAGCAAAATAGAAATTTTTCCAATTAGATTATAGTCTAGTAAAGATGCTAATAGTGCAAATACGAATAGCACTACAACTGCAATTAAAATCCATTTTCGCATACCAGTTATAGATGATTTTGATATTAAAAAAATAGTGTCCCTCTCCTAAGAAATAGTCCAAATTATACAAAAATTGACTTTGCTTTTGGTTATAATTTCCCAAAAATTTTAAAATTCACAAAGGTATCTTATGAAGTGCAATATCGTCATAAATGGACAAAATTTAATAGATTATAAATCTTTTATCTTATTTTTCTCAAAGGCGGCAAGAAAGCAGTATTTTATAAACACTTTTATGATATTTACTGAAGCCATCATAGCTGGTTTTGTTGCTGATATGCTATTAAAAAGTAAAATTTTTACTGTTATCGGAGCCATTTTTGCTATATTTTGGATCATTTTTTATCCTATTTTTTTAAAAAGAAGTCGCATAGCTGCATTAAAGAGAATTGAAATTTCAGACGTTCAAAAGCAAATGAATTTTGAAGTAAATGAGAAATTTCTGGCTTACTATGAAGGCGAACCCAAAGAAAATGAAAAATTTGACCTAAATAAAGTTAGTGAAATTTATGAGCTAAAAAATATCTTTATCATTTTTTTAGAAGAAAAAATTCATCTAATAATCCCAAAAGATGAAACTAGCTCAAAAATGATAAATGAGCTGGCCAAACTTTGCTATAAAGATATTTTGAAATTTGAAAATTTTAGCGCAAAGAGCGTGCTTAAATAGCACTTATTATAAGCTTTTCAAAATCCTCTACACTCATTGGCTTGCCCCAAAGATACCCTTGCACCTCATCGCATCCAAGCTCTCTTAAAATTTCAAGCTGAGTTTCATCTTCGACGCCTTCAGCAATAGTCTTTAACTCCACATTTTTAGCTAAAGCTATAACGCTTTTTACTACGTCTTTATCTATATCATTTTTAGCAATATTATCTATCAGCTCTTTAGCGATCTTTAGGCGACTCATAGGATATTTTTTGATGTAACTCATCGATGAAAAACCTGTACCAAAATCATCTATAGAGATGCAAATTCCTCTATTTGAAAGCTCAGATAACACACTTTGCATCATCTCTTCTGCATTGACAAGGCTGGCCTCAGTGATCTCAATATCTACACAAGATGGATCGATGCCGTATCTATCTATATAGCTTAAAAATTTAGATGCAAAATTTATATTATCAATCTGTTTTGGTGAGATATTTATGCCTATTTTTAGGTTTGTATTATATTTCTCATTCCAAAAGGCCATTTGTTTTATAGCGTTTTTTGCTACCCATTTTCCTATCGCATTGATAATAGAGCTTTGTTCGGCTATTGGAATAAATTTTGATTGATCTACCGGACCTTTTATAGGAGAGTTCCACCTAACAAGAGCCTCTGCTCCTACTATTTTTTTACCTTCTATTAGATACTGGGGCTGAAATTTTAGCTCAAATTCTTCATCAAAGCTTATGCTATTTAGCAATATTTCTATATAGTTTCTATCCTGAATCATACTTTTTATATCACTATAAAAAACATACTTTTCAGATGCATCTTTCTTTGCTGCTTCTAGTGCTGCTTCTGATTGCATGATAAAATCATCAGCCAAAATTTCACTGGTTTGTGTCGAGCTAATCCCTATTTTCGCATCAAGTACAATTTTATAATCATCTATAACTATTGGCTCTGAAATAGCTTTTAGTAGATAGCGTAAAAATTCCCTGCAATGTACATTTTCATTTTGCTTGACAACAACGATAAAGTCATCTCCGCCAGACCTTGCAAATAAAGAATCATTTGGTGGCAATATTGACTCAATATTTGAAGCAAACTTTGCTATTACATCATCGCCGATATAGTGCCCATATGAGTCATTTATCGCTTTAAAATGGTTTATGTCAATACTATAAATATCTATCTTTTCGCCAAGTGCCTTTGACTTTATCATCTCTTCAAGCCTTGCGATAAAATACTGGCGATTTAGAGCATTCGTTAGATAATCATATTTACTGATCCTTTGTAGGTGCCTATTTGTCTCTTCAAGCTCTTTTACTTTACTTTCTATCTGATTATTTAACACTTTTTTGATATGTATTTCACGTTTAATTAAAATATCCATCTTTCTAACGTTAGAAAATGTATAAGATAATGCCCCGTATGCAAGCAAAGTAACTAAAATAGAAAATAACCATGTCAAATTTATCTTCCAAGAGTACAAGATCATAATTGTCAAAAATGCGGCAAAAACAAATAGCTTTTGTATTAAAATTTTATCAAAATCGTTTCTGAGTGCCCTAAATTTTAGATTTGCCTCGCCCTCTCTTAAATGAAGCGCAGCAACAAACAACATAAAAAATGAACTCTTAAATACAATGTCGTATCCAAAAAAGGATATTTCATCTATCCAAAAATCCATTGTAGTGGTAAAAACATCATAAGTGCTTATTGCAATAAGCGCTATCAAGCATAAAAGTATAGATAGCCTTCTTTTTGAAAATCTGAGTGAAAAAAATGCAATAAATGAAGTACAAAACATAAATAAATCTATGGCAATGTAACTTAGATTAAAAAAATCTTTTTGACTTAAGACTTGAGTTAAATTTCTATTAAAAATCATAAACCACATAAAGCTAAAATATATTGCGGAAATAGAAACTGAGTCCACAAATACTTGCATTAAAAATAAATTTTTCAAATTTTTAATCAAAATATAAAAAGCAGAAAATGCAAACATAAAATATGAGACTACGTATGAGATTTGTATAAAATTGACTTTAGAAAGAAATTGTTTAAGAAAATCAACCTTATCATATAGCATCCACATAGTGTCTGATGCTACCCAACAAGTAAGGCCTAGTAATATATATATCCAATATGTTTTTAAATTTCTTGTCTCTTTTAGCTTTAAAAAGATAAATAATGTGATCATAAAATCAAATAGAGTAGTAATTATGTCTTCATAAAAACCACTAGCAATAAAATAACTAACAACATATACACAAAAAAGTATCAACATAAATACAAAAGATACTTGATTTTCGTTGCTTATTTTACTTATCATGTTCCGTCTTTATCTATCTTTCTCTGCCTTTTTGGCTAAGCTTTGCCATCTTTGCCACTCGCCACTTTCATCGACGTCGTTGCCGATAGCTTCGTATCTAGCGTAAAAATGCTCAACAAATTTCTTGCACTCTTCATCTTTTGGCAGATAGCTTAGTTCATCTTTTTGGCAAAATTTCTCCAAAAATGTGCTCGCATCAACTTTTTCAGCGTATATTTGTGCTAGGTTAAAGTAGTTCTCTAAGCAAATTTCTTTAAATTTAGCGTAAGCTTGCTCGCTCATATCCACGCTTAGTTTGCCATCAAATTTAAGCACTCCAGCTCTAAAAAGCAAGCTAAGATGTATGAGTCCCTCGCAGTAATAAGCCCTCACCTCATCGACCTTTCGCCACGCGATAAGCCCAACAGCACGAGCTATTAGCTCATGAAAAACGGCCATTTTATACTCCGCCTCTTCGTGCAAGAAAAAATTTACTAACCCACCAGTCGTCGCCTTATACTCTTCTATAAATTTAAAGACGCCACTTTTATTCATCATCATCTCAGTATCAAGCCCGATAAAGAGGATGTGTCCAAACTCATGGCCGATCGTTGAAATTTCATAGACTTTTTTCCAAATTTTTGGCTTTAAAAATAAAATTTCCCTACCAAAATCCAAAAATTCCTTGCTAAAAATTTCAGCCCCAAGCTTCATAAAAGGCTTTGCCTTTGCTCCCTCATAGACGTGATTTACAAAGGCAAAAATTTTCTTACCACATTTTGCACTCACACTCTCATCATTTGGCACGACTTGAGCACTAAAAAGCCCGTTTAGCTCCGCGCCGTAATAGATCATCGGCACGCTTATATAAAGCTGCGTTCTAGCAATATTTTCACTAACTGCTCTGTTTGTCTCAGCGTTATCAAATTTTATCTTTTCGCAAACGCTCTTATAAGTTTTTGTCACTTTTTCTTTAAATTTAAGCTCGTCAATGCCCTCGCTATCAACAAGTCTGATGTCCCACTCAAGTGCGACTGCATGCGTATAGGCATCCTCGTAATACTCTAGCGGATGGCCCGGCTGAAGTGCGCCTTTTACATCCATCCACGCTATCTCGGCTTCTTGCCAAGCATTTATCACCTTTGCATTATCCTCTTCACAAAAGGCGCTTTGTAGCTTTTCGAGGTATTTTACGTAGGATTTTTGCTCGTCATTTTGGGCTAAATTTCTTAAAATTTCAAGATTTTTAGCAAAAACACTTTTAAGCTCTCTAACCTCATCCTTAAAAGCGAGTGCATAAGGCAAAAAGCTAAATTTATCACCTTCTTTTACTACCGCGCCATACGTTCTATCAGCCCTTACGCCGTTAGCGTCACACTGAAATAAGCCGTTTTTAGTAATAAACTCATTTGCCTGGCTTAGATCTTTAAATTTAGCCTCAAACTCTTTATTTGTGGTGTCGATAATACGATCCTGCCATGAAATTTGCCACGCATTTAGACTAAGTCCAAGCTCGTGCATAGCCTGCACAAAGGCTTGGTTAAATGGATCTAAAATTTTCTCTTCTTTGGCCTTTTCTAAAAGCTTAGCGTGCAGATTTTCATATAAATTTCTAACGTAGCCATACATTAAATTTAGCACTCGTTTTTGCTCGTCTTCGCCTAAATTTAGCTTTTTTAGCTCATTTTGAAGCGGATCTACTTTAAGATCTACTATCCTTCTTGCAAGAGCTAGTTTCTCGCTTGGTGTGCCAGAAAGGCCACAAATTTTAACAGCCTCGTTTATGATATCATCGTCTAAATTTTTATAAATAGCATTTAGCTTGTTTTTTTGCTCTTTTGTGAGTTCATTTAATCTTTTAAAATCGTTCATATTTTCATCCCCTGAAGTTGCAAGATTTTAGCATAAAGCCTTAAAATTTGCTACAATCAACCAAAAATTTTAACATCTAAAAGGCAAAAAATGGATATTTTAAAAGATTTTGGTGAGCCACGTATCAAACAAGTTATGTTGCCAAAGGACACAAACTCAGCTGGAAATATTTTTGGTGGCTGGATAATGAGTCAGATCGACCTTGCAGGTGCACAAGCTGCAAGAGAAATTTCTCCTGAACGCGTTGTGACGATTTCTATGAAAGAGATCATCTTTAAACAACCTGTCTTTGTTGGCGATGTGCTAAGCTGCTACGCAAAGATCATCGCAGTTGGCAAAACATCTATAACAACACAGATAGAAGTGACTGCGCTGAGGCTAAATGACGGTGGCTTTAGAGAGACTATACATGTCACAAGCGCTATTGCAACTTACGTAAGCGTGACGAAAGATGGACTTAAAAAGCCAATCGATGAGAAGCTAAAACAGCTTCATGGATTTTAAAAATTTGGTTGCATTTTATGCAACCTTCCTTGAAAATTAATACTACTTTTAAAAATTATTGAAATTCTTAAACTAAAAGCAATATTTTTCAACTTCTTTAAATGCTTTGTGAAGTAAAATCAGGCTTTATACATTTTTTGGGAGAAAAATGAAAAAATCACGTCTAGGTCTTTTGCAAACACAAATCACAAAGATCCTAACTCAAAATGAGCTTGATAAATTTGAGTACAAAGAGCTACCAAAAGCAAGCATCATCTACGCAGAAGAGATCAAGATCATCATCTTAAAAAGTGGCTGTGCAAAGCTCTCATTTTTTGAAGATGGGGAAGAATTTATCCTTTATCATTTAGAAGCGAGCAATATCGCCGTGCTTGATGATAATTGCGCTTTTGAAATACTTGAAGATGCTGAAATTTATGCTATAAATTTAAACAAAATAGGTGAAATTTTATCAAATGCAAATGTCGCAGATGAAATTTTAAAAGCTGTGTTAAATGCAGTAATCGTGCAACGCCAGATCATAAAATCCATACTTTTTGAAGATGCAAAAGGCAGGATTGCAAATTTTTTGATCGAGCTTGCAAAGGAGCAGGATCTAAAGCAAAATGGATATCACTACATATTTTTGCCATTTTCTCTAAAGGTACTCTCAAGCTTTGTGGGGCTCAAACGCCAAAGCGCTTCAACTGCATTTAATGAGCTTATAAAAGACGACATCATAAGAAAGATCACACCACACGAGTTTTTAATAATTGATTATGAAAAACTTGAAAGTTACACAAACTAAAAATCAAAAATTTTTATAATGGCTAGCAAAGAGTAGCCTTAGAGGATTAGTCTTTGCCAAGAAGCAAAGACTAAAATTTTTAAGCTTTTTTCTTCATATCGAATTTATTTGCCATAAAGCCAACTAAACCAACAAAGAAAAGCCCGCCGCAGATATTACCAAATGTAACCGGAACTAAGTTTTTACCGATGAAATTTCCCCAGTTTAAAACTTCTAGCTTTTCAGCCGTGATGCCATGTCCTAAAGCTGCAGCCGCAGCAGCGATATCTCCGCCATTTGCTGCTATATAGTGAGCTTTTGAGATGATGGCTTCGGTGATGATGAACATATTTGCCACGCAGTGCTCCATTGAGCAAGCCACAAATGCACCTATCATCCACATAATGGCAAAGAATTTACCAGATAGATTACTCTCACTTGTCGCAGTCCAAATAGACATACAAACAAAGACATTACAAAAAATTCCGCGGATAAATAGCTCATGAAATGGTGCTGTGATCTTGCCAATACCAGCTGGTATAAAGTGCTGTAAGATGTAGCCATCATACTTTAGTGGCAAGCCTGAGTAGTAGTACATATAAGCGATCAATGCGCCACCAACGAAGTTAAATATCCAAACGATAGCCCAGTATCCGATAGTCTTACCTAGTTTTAGCTTTCCTTCATATGCGCTAACGCCACTTAAAACTGAGCTTGTAAAAAGATGTCCACCATAAAAGACAACCATCATAAGACCACAGCTAAATGTGATACCGCCGATAAAATTTGAAAGACCAATAGACTGGTTTTCAGCCATACCGACTGTTGAGTGAGCCCAAAAAATATCACCCATAGCAATAGCAGCTCCAGCCATGATAGCAAGAAAAATAATACTTGCAAGTGGCATATGAGCTTTGTGCTCCATAGAGCTTGAGACCGCTTGAGCGGTTTCTGCCGGATTTAACATCACATTCTCCTTTTTATTTTCAATCTCGCACATGAGCCAAGCTCATCTTTGCGACCAAAGTTTAACACTTTGCAAAACCACTAAAGTCAAATCAATGCTTGCGATTACAAGCAAATTTTTGTCTTTAGCAACCAAAAAGACTAAATTTAGCTATTTGCTAAATTTAACCGACTAAATTTTTATCAATCTCTACAATTCTTAAAAATGCTTTTCTGGCACTTTTTTTAGCCTGCTCGCTTAGTCCCTCTTCAAAATTTAAGACATTTTCGAGCAAGACGCTAATGCCAAGAAAAAGCGTCTTTGGACAAATTTTACGCAAATAGCTTAAAAGTACTGGAGTTGGTAGATTGTGAGTCGAGTAGATGTAGTCTCTATCGTCACTTAGGTCAAAAAACTCTATCTTATCCTCATCAAAGCCGCTCATCGCATCAACCACTATCAATATATCAGGTGCAAATTCTCTAATGGCCGAGAATTCATTTTCAGGCACATCTTGCCCAAAAAAGACCTTCCACTCTTTTAGCTCAGCTTCTACGATGCGGCCGACTTCATTACCCACATCATCATCACCACGCATAGGATTACCGATGCAAAGGATGGCCTTTTTCATCAAAAGTCCTTCCTAAGCACGATATAACCCTCTTTTAAATTTGCCAAAATTTCTTTAAGCTTACACTCACAAAGCTGTGGCAAGAGTTTAGCGATATGCTCAGCAAAAATTTCAACTTCAAAATATTTGCTTAAATTTCCGATCTTAAATTTCACATATTCGCCTGAGTTTTTGATCATCTCGTCAAATTCCTCATCGCTTAGCTCTAAAATTTTCTCGCTAAAATCTATCGTGCCAACGCCATGTCCCACGCAAGTGGAGAAAATTTTTATCTCCTTTAGCTCGCGTGGTAACTTGTCGTTGTCGTCCATATGCCTTTTTGTAAGCTTATAAACTTGTATCATCTTTTACTCCAAACCTCGCTATCAACATCTATCGCAAAGCTTTTATCAGCTTTTGCATATTTTAGATAGACATCATTATGCAAAAGCCCCATGCACTCGGCATATCTAGGATCTTCCTCTTTTTTGATAGCTGTAAGCACAGCCTCTCTTGAAATGCTTGGGTCATGGACATCTTTTGAACATTTGATAGCATTCATATATTTTTCAAAAAGGATTCTACCAAAGATATAGCTCATTAGCCTTCTGCTTTCAGCTTGCAAGTCACGCTCGAATAAGATATCGCCTATGACTGACTTCTCAACTGAAGGTGGCAATGTATTATCTTCCTCATAGCTTTTTTTATGAAGTTTTTGATCGATGATACCAAGAGCCATGCCAAGGCCGTAAATAATGCTTGCTGGATGTGGAGGACAGCCTGGGATATAGACATCGACTGGGATTATCTTATCTATGCCGCCCCAAACGCTATAAGCGTCATGGAAAATTCCACCGCTACTTCCGCACGCGCCAAGAGCAACCACGATCTTAGGATCTGGAGTCGCTTCATAAGCACGAAGAAGCGGATAATACATCTGTCTTGTTACAGGACCAGTGCAAAGCAAAATATCAGCGTGTCTTGGGTTTGCTACAAGCTTAAAGCCAAAGCGCTCAGGGTCCCACATCGGTGTAATAGCTGCAAAAATTTCTATCTCACAGCCGTTACAGCTTCCGCAGTCGATCCTATAAACGCTAAAGCTTCTTTTGATATTTTTTAGATGCTCTAGCTTTGCAGTTAGATCATTTGCTGTTTTTATGTCCTCTGGGACTTGATATAGACTCATTTTATAGCCTCCTCAATGCCTTTTGTTAGCCTCTCAGCAGATTGATTTTTCTTGCACTCTGGGCAGATATAAAGGTAGTCTTTTGCCTCTTCAAGTCTGCCTGGGAGTAAATTTGCTGTGCCAAGCTTCTCAAGGGTGAAATTTATAAGCCTTTTTGGCGTAAATGGCTTGCCGCAGCATTTGCAAGTTTGCATCTCAAGCTCGCCCCTTTGTATAAGAGCGCTCTTATCAAATTTAACTGCAAGCTCAAAGCTATCGCTAAGTCTTACAGCTCCAGTTGGGCAAACCTCATCGCAGCGTCCGCAAAATATGCAGCGTCCGCAGTCAAATTCCCAAACAAGCTTTGTTTGTTCATCGTTCATCTTAAGCTCTATCGCGTTACTAGGGCAAGCGATACCGCAAGCTGCACAACCTATGCAAAGATCGTATGTATAGTTTGGCTGACCACGGAAATTTTCAGGAACAATATATGGCTCAAATGGATAGGCGTATGTCGCTTTTCCATATTTTTCTGTGATGTCAAATAACTTCATCATCTTAAATCCTTCTTACTAACCCCGCCATCTTGACAGAATTTTTTAAGGTCTTTTTCTGTTAAAATTTTGCTCTTTTTAGTCCTTACATCGACTAATGTAACACGCTCTGTACATGAGTAGCAAGGGTCAAGTGAGCAAACGATAAGCGCAGCGTCACTTATGTTGTTTCCTCTAAATTGATATCTTAGGCTTGGCCAGTTGTTGTATGTTGCTGCTCTGCATCTCCAGCGATATACTTTTTGAGCGCTGCCTTGCATGATCCAGTGAACATTCTCGCCACGTGGTGCTTCATCATGACCAAGTGCAAAATTTTCAGGTTTGATCATAGTCACAGGATCGATCATGATCGGAGTTTGAGGCATTAGCTCAAAGCACTGGCGGATGATGTGGATAGAGCTTTTTAGCTCTTTATATCTAACCATCTCACGAGCAAAAACGTCACAACCATGCTCAACTGCTACTTCAAATTCTATCTGTTTGAAGAAGTCATATGGGTGATCATAGCGGTTATCACGTTTAAAGCCAGAGCCTCTCATATTTGGACCAACGGGGCTAAAGTCACGTGCTATTTGGCGGTCTAGGATTCCCACACCTTTCCAGCGACCGATTTGGCGTTTATCCTCCATAACTGCGTCCCAAATTTCTGAAATTTGAACGTCAAGTTTATTTATGATCTCGATACCTTTTTTGATCTCTTGGTTTGTCATATCACGTCTTAAGCCGCCCATAACGACGTTGCCGTATGTTTTACGTCCGCCAGTTACTAGCTGAGCTAGCTCCATAGAGTACTCACGAACCCTAAAGATGTGCATGAAAGCGTTGTAGTTACCAGTGACCTCACAAGCTAGACCGATATTTAAAAGGTGGCTGTGAAGACGCTCGATCTCAAGACAGATGACGCGTATAGCTTGAGCTCTTAGTGGAATTTCAAGCTTGATAGCTTTTTCTGCTGCTTCAATACAAGCAATAGCGTGAGCATAACCACAAATTCCACAAACGCGCTCTGCAAGATAGCCCATTTGATCATAGTTCATTCTATTTTCAGCTAGCTTTTCCATACCGCGGTGTTGATAAAAGAGGCGGTAATCAGCGTCGATGATCTCGTCGCCGTCGCAGAAAAGTCTAAAGTGACCTGGCTCATCTGAAGTAATATGTAGTGGTCCAAGTGGCACATCAACTACTGCATCACCTGTTGGGAACAAAAACTCCGCATCAGGCTCGTCTCTATGATCAACTGGATCAGGGCGGTAGCGATAATCCATCGCGTCTTTTCTAAGTGGATGAAGTCCGTCTGGCCAGTCATCACTTAAAACTAGACGCCTTTTATCAGGCAAACCTTCAGCCACAAGGCCAAACATATCATAAGCTTCTCTTTCATACCAAACACAAGCTGGCACTAGCGGAGTAACTGATGGAAATGTCGGATCACTTCCTGGAATAAGTGTTTTAACAGTGATAAAGCACTTATCCTCAGGCGCAAAGTCGTCCGCTTCTGTCATCTTGCTACCTTCCATTGAGATAGCATAGTAAAGCGCAAAGCTGCCATTTATCTGGCGCTCATCATTTGGTATCATCGTGCTTATGAAGCCGCCAATATCATAATAAAGTGTTTTAACAGCTAGTGGAAGATCATTTCTATCAACCAAAACTGTGATCTGATCGTCTGCTTGACGAGTTACTTCTAAAATTTTTACCTTGGTTTTTAGGATTTCAACAAATTTATCGCCTCTCATTTTAAAGCTCCCATCATTATATTAACACCGTTATCTACTAGCGTATAAAAGCTATCTACATGCCATACGCCAAAGATTATGATAAGGGCACAAAGTGCTATAAGAGGTAAATTCTCTAACAAACTCATCTCTTTATTATGAACAACCACACCTTTTGGCTCGCCAAAGCTTGCCATGTTAAAGTGTGCAAAGTCAGCTATAAAAATAACTGCAAGTGCAATAGCAAATAGCGCAACTGCGATATATTGACCGCTTGTGATAGCTCCGACAAAGACGTTATACTCGCTAACAAATATAGCAAATGCTGGAACACCAACTAGTGAGCAAACAGCCGCGCCAAACATTATAGTGGTGATCGGTGCGATCTTAACCATGCCGCCCATCTTACTCATATCTTTGTGGCCATAAATTCTTGCGATATTGCCTGTTGAGCAAAACGCAAGAGCTTTAGTAAAGCTGTGGGCTAAGCAGTGAAATATCGCTGCAAATAGACCAAATTTACCGCCAACACCAAGTGCAAATGCGATAACACCCATGTGAACGATTGAGTGATATGCAAACATTCTTTTTACGTTGTGTTGTCTGATTAGGAAAAATCCCGCTACAAAGAGTGTGATAGTTCCTGAAACGATCATTATGCCCTCAACAAAGCTAAATCCAACTGCTTGAGCTGTGATAGCGTAGTATCTTAAGAGCGCAAGCATCGCACATTTTAAAAGTACGCCTGATAGCAATGCTGAGATAGGTGCTGGACCTTCAGCGTGAACGTCTGGTAGCCAAGTGTGAGTTGGAGCAAGACCAGCTTTTGTGCCAAAACCAATTAGCGCAAATACAAAGATAAGCTTTGCTGCATCTGGGTTTAAATTTTTAGCGTTTGCCATTATGCTTGAAAATAGCATAGAAGCTTCGCCATCTCCTAGAGTGCTAAATGTGGCTGAGTATAAAAGAACAGTCGCATAAAGTGCAAATGCTAGACCGATTGAGCAAAGAACGATGTATTTGTAACCACTCTCTGTTGATTTTTGATCTTTGTGGATAGCGACCAAAAATACTGAAGCAAGAGTTGTTGCCTCGATAGCTGCCCACATAAACGCAACGTTGTTACAAATAACGCTTAAAGTCATTGTAAAGATAAATACATGGCTTAATGCGTAGTATTTTTTAAGATCGCTTAAGTGGATGTGTCCATCTTCGAGCTCCCATCTCATGTAGTGGATAGAGTAAAAATTTACTATAAATCCAGTTACAGCGATAAGTACCAAGAAAACACAGCCTAAGCTATCTAAAAACAAAAATTTATTAAAACTATAAAAAGTTCCGCTACTTAAGACTTTAAGAACATTGTTAAGTAAAGCCACCGATGTCGCAGCAGAAAACAAAACGTGAAGTCCGCTTAATACCGCATAATTTTTAGGACTCAAAAACAAGACCAAAGCACCAAGGAGCGGTAAGATAAGTATTAAAGCTAAACTATCCATCTCTAACCCCTTAAATTTGAAGCTTTAGAAGTATCTAAGCTATCATAAGCTTTATAAAATCTAATCGCTAGAATGCTCATGATGATAACGGCAAATATCGCATCTGTTAAAATTCCAAGCTCAACTAACTCATGTGAGTTATAAGCCATTAGAGCAAGGCTTAGGTGGATACCGTTTTCAAATAAGCAGTAAGCTAGAATTTGTTTTATAAATGAGTTTCTTAGCATGAAGCCAAAAATTCCCATCATAAAGACTGTTCCAGCTGCGATTAGCATGATCTCTTCTTTGATAAGAGAGAATTTTAAAAATATTGGGTGGATACTCATTGAAAGAGCTAGAGAAAATCCCATAGCAATAACAGGACTTACAAAAAATCCACCAACTGGCTCATCTTCGCTAACTACGCCAAGTTTTTTGATAAGCCAGAATAAAATTCCTGGCACAAGTAAAACTTTGGTAAAAAATGCAACGATCGCCCAAGTTTTGAGTTGCTCGGCGTTAAATTTCTCAGATAGCAAGAAAAATATGCTAACTAAAAGTAGTGTCTCAATCGCATAAGCGATGATTGAGAGTTTCAAGCTTCTAAGACCAAAAACCGCAAGCGAAGTTACGATCATGCAAATGGCTAAAATATCAAGTGTTTGCATCTCACACTCCTACTACATAAAGTGTTAGTGCAACAAACGAGATAGCAAGTGCACCAAGTGCATTTTTGCGTAAAGATGAAGTCATTTTAAAGCGTGGTCCAAAGTTGTCTATAAAGACAGCTGCTACGTAAAATACTCCAGTTTTTATCACAAAAACGATAATAGCTAAGAAAGGATTGCTAAAATTCCATGGCTCAAATATAGTTAGGAAAAGTCCGATCATAGCAAACTGTTTTAATATAAGTGATGCTTGAACTAAACCAAGGTCGCTACCTGCATACTCGCCAAGCAAGCCCTCTTGAAGCTCTTGTTCAGCTTCAGCTACGTCAAATGGTTTTCTACCGGTCTCAACATACATACACCATAAAAATGCGATAGAAGCTACGGCAAAGCTTGGGATTTGATATCCTATAACGCCAGTTTTTACCATCTCTTGGATCTCAATTAAATTTGATGTTTTAGCTGCAAGCATTACTACGATTAGGCACATGATCATAACTGGCTCAACATATACACCCAGCATTTGCTCCCTGCCGCCGCCTGTTGCTGCAAATGGGTTGCCGCTATCCATTGAAGCTGCACCAAATACAAATCTAAGCAATGCGCCAAGATAAAGGATCACAAATATATCTGAATACGCTCCAAAAACAGTATCTTTGCTATATGTTATAGGTATAGCAGCTAGCACTGCAGCTGAAGTTGCAAAAAGGAAAAATGGAGCCCATCTAAATACCCAGTGAGAGCACTCAGGCACGGTTCTTCCTCTTCTAAAGAGTTTTATAATATCACGATATGTTTGAAAGAAATCGCTACCTTGTTTTGATTGAAGTCTAGCTCTTAGTTTTCTTGCCATACCATCAAACAAAGGAGCTACCAAAACGATAACGACTACTTGAAATATCATTAAAAGTATAGTTTGCATTTTCGTCTCCTAAACTAAAAAGTAGCCCACAGCAAGTATGGCACAAAGATAAATTAGGATATAAAGCGTATAGATGTTTGTATATCCGCTTTGAACGATGCCTAGTTTATCGGCAAATTTCATACACCATTTAATGACTGGCTCATAAAACATTCCCCACCAGATATCTTTTGGATGGTTGTGATATTCAACCGCGTCAAAATAATTTCTAGTAACGATCTTTTTATCAGCTCTAAATAGCCATTGCATGATCTTTCTAAGATCGCCTGTAAATGGACCACCTGTCATTTGCATACGTGAGCTATATTTAAAGCCGCAAGCCCAAGGATCAGTCTCGCGTGGTTTATCTCTATTTGCTTTCATAACAGCAAGGATGATAAATGGCAAAATCATAGTCGCACATAAAACTAAAGCGATAAGCGGAGTTGAGATCATACTACCTATTGGTGAAGTTACATTTATAGCTCCAAGGCTAGCTTTATAGTCGCTTATAGCGATAGAATTTACAGCTTGCATGATGTAATCAACTATGTAGTTTGCGCCAAGACCAAAGCCAACGCAGCCTATCATTAGGATGATCATACCAAGAACCATACCTATCGGACTCTCTTTAGCATTTTCCCAAATTTTTTGATCTCTTGGAGTACCTGCAAAGATAACAGCGTAAAGTTTAAGGTGCATACCAACCAAAACGCCTGTTAGCGCAAGAGCTACGACGCCAAGTGTAAATGCATATCTAACTAATGTTCCTTCTCCCATTGCACCTTGAAGCATACCTTGATATGTAAACCACTCTGAAACAAAGCCATTTACTGGAGGTAAAGCTGCGATACCCATAATACCTATAAACATACCAAGGCTTGTCCATGGCATTTTTTTAGCAAGACCACCAAGGATGTCCATATTTTGTGTATGAGTAGCGTGGATAACTGAACCAGCGCAAAGGAAAAGAAGACCTTTAAATATAGCGTGGTTAACTACGTGGTAGCAACCTGCTAGAAAACCTACTGCTGCAAGTGTTAAATTTCCAGCTGCAACGCCATAAATTCCTGTGCCAAGACCTAGCAAGATGATACCTATGTTCTCAACTGAGTGGTAAGCAAGCAAAGCCTTAAAGTCGTGTTGGCAAAGAGCGTATAAAACACCAAATAGTGAGCTAGCTGCACCAAGAGCGAGTATTGTAAGACCAAAATATGTACTAAGTGGTAGGTAAAGTGTAAATTTAACTAGTGTAAATAGAGCAACTTTAATCATAACGCCTGACATAAGGGCTGAAACATTTGATGGGGCTGCTGGGTGAGCTTGTGGAAGCCAAACGTGAAATGGCCACATACCAGCTTTGCTACCAAATCCAACTAGAAATAGTATAAATGTAGCAACAGAAGCGCCAAATGGCATCTTAACACCCATAAATGCGCTAAATTCAAAGCTTCCTGCATAGTAAGCTGTGATAAGCAAGCCACAGGTGATACAAAATGCACCGATTTGTGCGATACCAAGATATACCATGACCGCTTTTAAAGTGTTTTTGCCATCATTTACTATGATAAGGAACGATGAGATAAGAGTCATAAGCTCCCATAAAACAACAAAGCAAAATACATTATCAGCGCTAATTACTAGAAGCATTGAGAGTATAAACGTATTAAACAAACATGCAAATACGCCAACGTTTGCTTTTTTGATGTACTCGTCTGCATAGCTCATACCATAAACGCTACTTGCAAATCCTATGAAAACAACGACAAAGCTAAAGAAATTTCCAAGTGGATTTAGCGCAAATTTTGGCGAATACAAAAAGCCATCCGCAAGAGCAAAACTATCGTTTACTCCCATATTTGCAACGAAGTGACACATCGCATAAAAGCAGCTTAAAGCGCTTAGTCCAAAACCAACCTTTACAGCGGCCTTTGGAGCGCAGTAGAGCAAGATGCTAACGACGGCACTTACAAGAAATAGCATATAAACCGTAGTCATCTTATGCTCCTTGTCCGTTTAAAATTTTAGTAGCAAATTTATTCGCTGCCTCATAATCTATCCTTTTGCCAAGTTTATGCTTACCCTCTTCTGGATCAATCATAACAAGAGCACTCGTCGGACAGACATCAACACAGGCTGGTCCGTTCTCACGACCAAAGCACATATCGCATTTGACAGCGATATTTTTTGCACCTGATTGTGACTCTACCTCAAGGTTGTACTTTGGCTCGACAGCGTAATTTACTGAAGGCATAAGCTCTGCACTTGAGCTTATCGCACCGTAAGGACAAGCGATCGTGCACATCTTACAGCCTATACAAATTTCCTCGTGAAGCTCGATGCAATTATCATTAAATCGCAATGCTCCAGTTGGACACACATTCGCACAAGGACCATCGTCGCATTGTCTGCACTGAGTTGGCATAACGCCAGTAGCTTCTCTTAGCACACTTAGCCTTGCACGTGACAGCTTACCGCGTTCATAAGCGCTCTTAAAACATGCAGCCATGCAGGTTGCACATCCTATACAGCGTTTATAATCGGCAATCACAAATTTATGTTTTTTCATAAATTCCTCCCATTAAACAAGGCTAAACTGCCCTGCTCACTTTTAAAGTGATGGTTAGTCACCAAAATAGAGATAGTTAAATTTTTATTTAACATCTCAAACGCTCCTTCCTAATTTTTGTAATAATTCTATAACTTACAATGAATAAATTCCGTCATCTATCTGACAAATTTTGTATTTTTAGAATTAAATTTTTATTTTATATATCTTTAAGATTATCTACTTAATATCGATTTTTAGGTATGTTTATTTGCTAAAGGATAATATTTATTAATAAAATTTTCCTATAAAGAGTAAAAATATCTTAATTAAGTTTAAAATTACAAGTTAATTATTTAAGCTCGGGTTAATTAAATAAAGCTGAAATTTAAAAATCTAAAATATAATCCGACCTTTAAATTTAAAGGCTTTTTATGGGAATTTTTATAGTTATAGTTTTGTTTATTGTTGCAGTTTTTGTATTTATGAGATTTGCCCCAGTTTTTGGTGGCGTGCCAGATATTAAAAGCCAAAAGCTGATAAAGGCTTCGCCAAATTTTAACGGCAAAGTTTTTATAAATTTAGAACCAACGATTGATATGGTAAAAAATAATCCACAAGCATCTATGTTAAATTACATTCCGCAAGCACTCTTTCCTCCAAAAGATAAGCTACCAACTAAGCCTTTACCAAATTTAAAATTTGACGCAAATGCCTTGAAAAACGGCGAGTTTATCTGGCTTGGGCACGTTAGCCTCATCTGTAAGCTTGATGACAAAACCATTATCACAGACCCAGTTTTGCACCGAGCATTTCCACTGCCAATTGGCGGTAAGCCCTTTGCCTACGAGCATGCTATCACCGCTAGTGACTACCCAGATGTGATCGATATCGCCCTCATCTCGCACGATCACTACGATCATCTTGATCATAAAACGATACTTGAGCTAAAAGATAGAATTTGCAAATTTCTAGTGCCGCTTGGCGTAAAAGCTCACCTTGTAAAATGGGGCGTTGATGAAGACAAAATTTATGAGTTTGACTGGTTTGGTGATCAAAAAATAGGAAATTTAAACTTCATGTTTTGTCCTTCAAGGCACTTTAGTGGGCGCACATTTAAAAGAAATACGACGCTTTGGGGTGGCTGGGCGGTTGAAGAGGCTGGCTTTAGCTTTTATTTTAGCGGAGATGGCGGATACGGCAAGCATTTTAAGATGATAAATGAGAAATTTGGTGCCTTTGATCTAGTTTTTATCGAAAATGGTGCTTACGGCGATGGCTGGCCTTACGTGCATATGAAGCCAGAGGAGTCAGCGCAAGCGCTAAAAGATCTTGGTGCAAAGCTTGGTGTACCGGTGCACTGGGGCAAATTTGATCTATCTTATCACGCTTGGGATGAGCCGATCAAGCGTTTTGAAAAGGCAGCGATAAAACTTGAGCTAAACTACGCAACGCCGATGATCGGAGAAGTTTTCACTACCCAAAATCCGCCTAGAAAAAAGTGGTGGGAGAAAATTTAGGAATAAAATTTGCTGTAAATTTTAAAATCCAAAAGGAAATGCTGATGAAAATTTCTGAAAATTTAGCAAATCTAAAAAATGTTATCGATAAAGCTGCAAAAAACGACCTTGATATGAGCGCAACTGGAAGCTTTTTACAAAATTTAGAAAAAGCAAATAAAGAGACTGAAAAAATTTATAAACAGCTAGAAAAAGAGTTAAAAAGCGATGCGCAAATGTTTAAACAATTTGACTTCATGCAGATGATAACAAAGCTTCAATACGGCAACCTAAAGCCAAATGAACGTGAAAAACTGCTCAATAAAATGAGCAAGATCGCCAAGGAAATTTAGCCGTTTAGTGTGATTTTACGCTAGCTAAATTTGGCTGTTTTGCGTAAATTTATGTGGCTTTTTGCTGAGTAAATTTGCTTAAAAAATCAAATTTACTCGTTTAGAGGCTGTTTTCATCTTCACATTTGCCGTCTTTTCTTTTCTTGCACACTAAGCGCGTATGACACTATCAATGCACAAAATTCCAGCAATTTTTAGAATTTCATGAACGAGTAATTTCGGCTCTGATTTTAGTGTCAAGCTTTGTGAGACCTAGAATTTATGGCTGAAAATTTTGTAGATAGTGTCTTAGGTGATCAAAGCTCTATAAATTATAAAAATTATCACGCACTAGGTGAAAATATATGTTCTCTTGGAGCAGCTGGTAAAGCAGCCATAAAGGTAGGTAATAAGTTATCAAATATAAATTTAAGTAAAAAAGGCACAACAACAGATAAAACAACAAATAATAATCTAAATTCTAATGGCAATGACGGGATAATTGTTGCTGAGGGTAAGAGTGTTAAGATAGATATAAATAAACAAAACAAACATATACAAGGAACCAATGAATATAAAACAGCCAATCAAAATGGCGTAACAAGAAGTATTTTAACAGAAGATGTAGAAAATCTTTTGCCAAAATTTGGGACAGGTCAAAAAGTGAATAGTGTAGAAATCGGATTGGCTGGTTCAAAAGAAAGAATAGATTTTGGAAAAGTAATTGGTTATTATATAGATGAAAATGGTAACAAATTGTCTACCACAAAAGGAATAGTTCATTATGGTAAAAATGGTGCCCATATTGTTCCTAGTAATCCAAATTGATAAGGAATTTGTATGAATGAAATAATTACTAAAATTTTATCATCCACAAAGAGAGCATTAAATGGCGAGACTACACAAAATATGCGTGCCGTTTATGTAACATTGGAAAACGACATAATAAAATTATTATTTATATATAATGGAGATATTACAGATGATGATTTGGATAATGTAGGATATATTTCTAGTTTAATTATTGCAGATTTTAATGAATACTTGATTGATGAAAAAGCAATAAGAATTGATTATCCAAATTTATTTTCTGTGCCGCAAAATTATTTTTTGGCATATAAAGGACAAGGATTAGAAAATGACTAAATTCATAAATTTATCTTAGCACTTATAATTTTTATTGTAACTGGTTGTAGAGTTTCTCTAAATTTAAATAACACAAACGGCGATAAAGGAGCAAACGCAGGATACAAAATAACCACAAGCGCAGATACTTATAATAGGCAGCTTCATCAAAGAGAGATAGACTTTATAAACAATAAAAACAATATAGCAAGCTTTAAATCAAAGCTTCAAACTACAACAAATAAAATTTATAGCGACGATGAAGCAAAATCTATCCTAGCAAAAGCAGCGGTATCTTTAACGGATAAATCATTTAATGAAACATATAGACAAAGCCTAAGCTCAAATGATCTTTACGATATAGAACTAGCAACGAATTTCATAAAACAAAGTAGCTTTTATAATACGAGCCTAGATAACACAAATGCCTTTAATCCAGATAAGAAGCAATACGAGGATAGGTATATCTATGCTTCAAAGGCATATGAAAATTCAGATTTTTACAAAGATAATTTGTATATTAAAACAAACCCCGGCATATTAGATTATACAAAATCAACCGTGTATGGCCTAGGTGGATTTGTAGTAGGCGGACTTGAAGGACTTGCTGATTTAGGAAATATTATCTTACATCCAGTAGATGCTATAAACGGTTTAAATAATGCCTTTTATCATCCTATCCTAACAGCCAAAAATGTAAATGCAAACATACAAAAATCAGTAGTCAATTCTTGCGAGCGAATGGAATTTTAAAATTTGTAAAAAAGAATAAATTTAAAAAAGAATTCACATACCTATTTATATATGTAAATTTACCAGATAGAATTTAAGAGCCAAAGAGGCTCTTAAATTTTAGTGTAGTTCGCTCCAAACTTTGCGTTTCCAAAGCCAAGCAAAAATTCCTAATATAAAGAAGTAGATCATGACATAAAGCCCTGTGCTCTCGCGCTCAGCCTTCTTCTTGTCACCTACTTTTTGGATATAAGCTACCACGTCGTCTTCAGCGGCTTTATTTAAACCAACTCTTGGCATTGCTGTACCTGGTAGCATCTTTTGAGTATCATTTATAAATTTATGTAAATACTCATCGCCTTTTGAACGAATCATCATAGATAGATCAGGCGGGTTTGAGCCCATATAAGTTGAAAGGCTTACTTTGTTGCTAAATGCATATTTTTTGTCATATTTTATATCATGACATCTTTGACATGCATCAGCGAAAACCTTTTCTTCAGTGATCTTATTATTTGCCTTTTCATAATCAGCAGATACCTTTTTCAAATAAGCTACTATATCAGCAGTTTCAGCATTTATATCGCCACCAGTACCCATAAATGCAGTCATCGGAAATGGATGCTCATCGTTAAATTTATGAGTTAGCTTTAAAGCCATAGTTGGATTTTTAATAAGTGCGGCCAAGAATTTATCGTCATAAATTTTACCAGCGGTACTAAGATCTGGTGGCACTACACCAAAGCTTTGACTAGCTGTCTCAGCATCCATACCAGCTGGCATACCTGCTGCTTCTATACCGTGACATCCTGTACATCCTGCTGCTACAAAAGTGTCAGCACCCTTTGTAGCGTCACCTTTTGTAAGGTCGATAGAGTTAATGTCATTCCAAAATGCTGTATAGTCATCAAGAATTTTTTGTGCTACTTCTACATCTTTTGTAGCCGCGTCTATACTTGCCTTATTTCCGCTAGCCTTAGCAGTCTCAAGAGCTGCCTTTTTTTGCTCTAAAAAGTGCTTTGCATAGTCAGTATCTTCTTTTGAGAAGTTATACTCGGCATTTGCAGTATGAGGATGAAGTTTTGTATGAGCATAAGGCTCGATACCCCAATATAAAACACCTGAAAGAATAACAACAATGGCAAAAATTTTAAGCTCTTTCATGATTAGCCCCTTTTTCTTTCAAGTATTGTTATAACTGGCAACGCAATTATAAATAAGAACAAGAATAGCAATGATGAATAAAATCCTATCCAGTCATTATAACCACCTGTTGGGAGCTTGCCATATATAGATAAAACGATAAGATCGACAACTAAGACCCAAAACCATATAAAAAATAGTGGTCTTTTGTGAGCTGGAGCTACAAGGTCGCTTCTATCAAGAAGAGGTATAAGCATAAATGCAACACCCGCAAACGCAAATGCGATAAGACCGATATTATAAGCAGAAATTCCGGCTATATCAAAGAAGAAGCCACGTAAAATTTCATATTGCCACAAGAAATACCACTCTGGGTAGATATGTGGTGGGGTTTTTAGTGGATTTGCTGGCTCAAAGTTGATAGGATCCATTGCAAAATTGAAGTGATAGCAAACAAGATAGATGACAAATATCATAAAGAATGATACATACATAAAGTCTTTTGCCAAAAATCCTGGCCAAAATGGTATAACTTTAGATTTTGCTCTATCGCCGTGTAGATACTCTTGTGCCTCTACTTCAAAGTCTATATCTTCGCTTGTCAGGTTATTAACATGCGGAACTCTTAAAGAGTAGAAGTGAATAACCAAAACAGCTATCGTTACAAGTGGCAATAGACAAACATGAAGCATAAAAAATCTAGTAAGTGTTGAGTCGCCAACTGCGTAATCGCCTCTAATCCACTCAACTAAAGCATCACCAATAACTGGTACACCGCCAAAAAGCTGAGTGATAACAGTTGCCGCCCAGTAGCTCATCTGTCCCCATGGGAGCATATAACCACTAAATGCCTCTGCTGAAAAACAGATAAATAGCACCATACCACTTATCCAAATGACCTCTCTGCCTCTTTTGTATGAACCATAGTAAAGTCCAGTAAGTAGGTGAATATACATAATAAGAAATATCGTAGAAGCTGAAACTGCGTGGATATGACGCCAAAGCCAGCCATACTCGACCTCTTGCAT
Source organism: Campylobacter concisus (assembly GCF_003049085.1). Classification (NCBI taxonomy): domain Bacteria; kingdom Pseudomonadati; phylum Campylobacterota; class Epsilonproteobacteria; order Campylobacterales; family Campylobacteraceae; genus Campylobacter; species Campylobacter concisus. Next base: position 89,766 of record NZ_PIQX01000005.1, on the reverse strand, counting down.
GATAGTATAATTTACACTATCAAATGCTAAATTTACATCTGGTTTGTAATACATTAAAAGTAAAAAACCAGTAACGATTAAGAGCATAAAAAGCGTTGTTAAAATAACGCCCATTGCCCAAAGGAAATTTATATTTTTTGGTATCCAGTATTCGCTAACTAGAACCTTCATAAGTTTTGTAAAAGCTAGGCGTTGATCAAGCCAGTCAATAACGCCAGTTGATTTATGAGCTAAAGACATTGCTATCCTCCTAAGCTTTTGCTACTAATTTTTCGTATTCTGGGCTTGTTTCGCCTAGAACTAGCTTGGTTCCATCGATCTTAAATGGTGGTATATCAAGTGGTCTTGGAGGAGGTCCGTATGTTTGCATTCCGTCGGCATTAAATTCGCCGCCATGACAGGCACATACAAACATTTGTTTACTTGCTTTATACTCAGGTATACAGCCAAGATGCGTGCAAAGTCCGATAAGAACTACGTATCTAGCATCCCCTACGACAACATCTCTTTTGTCATTTTTAGCCATATCAGGACTTTTTTTGAGGATGAAAATAGGCTTTTTACGCCACTCAACCTGTCTCATCTCGCCATCTTTGATCGGACTTAGATCAACTGTTGTGAAACCAGCAGCTTTTACACTTGGAAGCGGATCCCAGGTCTTTTTCATGGCAACTAGTGACATCGCGCCACCAACAGCTGCCACGGCACCAAACGCAAGGCCGATAAAGCTTCGTCTTTCTTGCTTTACTGACATTAATTTCCTTTCTATAAATAAAATTTAAACGATTATACTCTCAAAAAATTAAAAAACTATAATCTCACAATATAGTTTGTAAAAATAAAGTGAATTTAAGCTTTTTTTACACCAAAATTTGAGATAAATTTATCTAAAAGTACCTATATATCGTAAATTTAAACTTTTTATAAAAGAGAAATTTGATCTAATATCTAAACATTAAGATAAAAAAATTTTCTATTTTAGCTCTCGTAAAATAGAAAATTTTAATAATAAAATTTATTAATCTTAAAAAATTATAAATAACAACTATTAAAAATGATAAGCTTTGTTTTAAATTTTAAAACCATAAAAGGCTTAAATTTAAGCCTTTTTCTCGCTCATCTTTATGTAGATATGCAAGATATCGATCGCTGCTGGCGTGATACCTGAAATTTCACTCGCCGCAAAGAGCGTTGGCGGGGCAAATTTCTCAAGCTTTTCGACCACTTCGTTGCTAAGTCCGCTTATGCTTCTAAAGTCGAAATTTTCAGGAATTTTCACATCCATCATATCTTTCATTTTTTCTATCTGATTTTTTTGCTCGCTGATGTAGTGCTGATACTTGCACTCGGTTAAAATTTGATCCATACTCGCATCGTCTAAATTTACAAATCTCTCATCAAGCTTTCTTAGTTTCTCAGCCGTAAAGCTCTTTCTAGCGACTATCTTTTGAAGGCTCACATTTTGACTAATCGGCTCTTCATCAAGGCTAGCTAAAAGCTCTAAATTTTGCTTGCTTGGCGTGATCTGAGTCTCATTTAAAAACTCCAGCTCCTCTTTTAAATTTCTTCTTATATTTTCGATCTCGTTAAAAGTCTCATCATCAAGCAGCCCAAGCTCATGACCATATCCGCCAAGCCTTAAAATGGCATTTTCCTCACGCAAAAGCAAGCGATACTCCGCCCTACTCGTAAACATCCTATATGGCTCTTTTGTCCCTTTTGTGACAAGATCATCGATCAAAACACCGATATAAGCCTCATCACGGCGCAAGATGAGCGGTTCTTTGTTATCAAGCGAAAGCGCTGCGTTTATACCAGCCATTAGCCCCTGAGCGCCGGCCTCCTCGTATCCAGTCGTGCCATTTATCTGCCCAGCCAAGTATAGCCCTTTTACCTTTTTGGTCTCCAAGCTGTGTTTTAGCTGCGTTGGCTCGACATAGTCGTACTCTATGGCATATCCATGCCTTACTATTTTGGCGTTTTCAAAGCCCTTTACGGAGCGGAGCATTTGCACTTGCACTTCATAAGGCAGGCTCGTTGAAAAGCCATTTATGTAGTATTCTGTCGCCTCAAGGGTCTGAGGCTCGATGAAAAGGTGGTGTCTGTCGCGGTCGCCAAAGCGGTTTATCTTATCCTCGATACTTGGGCAATATCTTGGTCCGATGCCCTCGATCTGACCTGTAAAAAGTGGCGCTTTGTCGAAATTTGAGCGAATTATCTCATGCGTGGTTTCGTTTGTATAGGCGATGTAGCATGGTAGCTGCGTTGGGGAGAAATTTTTAGTTCTAAAGCTAAATGCAACTGGCTTTGCGTCGCCATCTTGCTTTTCTAAAATTTTAAAATTTATCGTTTTTGCATCGATCCTTGGGCATGTTCCAGTCTTTAGCCTACCTAAATTTAGCCCAAGCTCTCTTAAACTGCCACTAAGATCCTTTGCGCTTAGCTCGCCCACACGGCCAGCTTCAAGTTTGTTAAATCCAACGTGAATTAGCCCGTTTAAAAATGTACCAGTGGTGATTATCACCTTTTTTGCATTATAGATGTTATTTAGATGGGTTTTAACGCCGGTTACCTCACCATTTTCGCTTAAAATTTCAGTGGCGATCTCTTGAGAAATTTCTAAATTTGGAGTGTTTAAAAGCAAATTTCTCATATAAACGCGGTATCTATCCATATCTATCTGAGCACGGCTACCACGCACTGCTGGGCCTTTACTCTCATTTAGCACGCGAAACTGGATGCCAACAGCATCAGTCGTAAGTCCCATTTGACCGCCAAGCGCGTCGATCTCTTTTACAAGATGTCCCTTTGCAAGGCCTCCGATGGCTGGGTTACAGCTTGCAGCGCCTATTTGCTCGGCTAAGATCGTGATAAGTAAAGTTTGCTTGCCCATTCTAGCAGCCGCAAGACTTGCCTCAATGCCAGCATGTCCGCCGCCAACGACGATTATTTCATAGTTCATGATAAATTTTTCCTAATTTTTTGATTGCGTGATTTTATCCAAAAGCATATAAAATTTAAATTTTTTAAAAATTTTTATTACCAAATTTAATGTAGAGTTTTTTATTAATAATATTTTAAATATTTTGCTGTTAGATTTACAAAATTTTTAAAATCACAAAGGTATTTCTATGATGAGTTTATTAAAAGTTGCTGGCTTTTTGCCCTACCTTGCGATCGCATTTTTAAATGCAAGCGTCGATCTAGCACACAAAATCACCATACAAAATGTTCTTTTAAAAACATATGATGGCGACATACTTTTTATCCTAACAGCCGTCATAAACGCAATGATCTTGCTACCATTTATCTTTTTATTTTCGCCCTCAAGCTTTATAAACGATAAATTCGCAAAAATAAAGGTCATAAGAATTTGTGCCATTTTTGGCGTTGTTATCAGTGTCGCGGTGCTTTTTAGCTATCTTGCAGGCGCTTTTGGCGTAGCTTTTGCTTTAACGCTCATACTAGCCGCTCAAAGTGCGATCTACTCACCAGCAAAATACGGCATCATCAAAGCCCTAGTCGGTCCTGAGCGCCTTGGCACAGCAAATGGCATCATCCAAGCGCTCACCATCGTTGCGATACTTTTTAGCTCATTTTTATTTTCATTTATATTTGAAAATTTATATATCCAAGGCGAAAACTCAGAAGAAATTTTAAAAAGCGTCTATCCTATTGGCATCTTTTTAGTCGTATTTAGCGCACTTGAAGCGTATTTTGCTTATAAGTTACCTTGCACCGATGAAAAAGACGAAACAAACGAAAATTTTGATATTAAAAAATATATTCGCCTTAGCTATTTAAGAGAGAATTTAAAAGAGGTAAGGTCAGATAAAAATATCTGGTTAAGTATCGCTGGCCTTAGTATATTTTGGGGAATTTCTCAGATCATCATCGCAGCTTTCCCAGCTCATTACAAAGCCGTTTTTAACGACGACAGCTCGCTAGCGGTGCAAGCAATTCTAGCAGCAAGCGCCATAGGCATCGCATTTGGCTCATACGTGGCTGGCTCTATGTCAAAGCTACATATCGAGCTTGGTATCGTGCCGATGGGTGCTATTGGTATATTTTTCTCGCTTTTATTTTTCGCATTTGGCTCAAGCATCGGCGTAGTGAGCCTTAGCTCATTTGCGTTTGGCTTTTTTGGTGGAATTTTTATAGTGCCACTAAATGCGATGATCCAGTACTTTGCCCCGCAAAAGACCACCGGCAAGATAATGGCGGCAAACAACTTCTTACAAAATGTCTCAATGCTGCTATTTTTAGCTATTGGCATAGGTTTAGTATATTTTAAAATTTCAACCACTGGGCTCTTTGTCTTTACAGCGCTTGTTTGCTTAGTCGGCAGTTTTTACGCCATTTTACAGCTTCCACACCTTTTTACAAGGCTACTTTTGTTGCCATTTTTAAAGACAAAGTACCGCTTTTTCGTTGAAGGACTTCAAAATTTACCGCAAAGTGGCGGCGCGCTACTTCTTGGCAATCACATCAGCTGGATCGACTGGCTCGTGCTTCAAGCTGCAAGCCCAAGAGGCATAAGATTTGTCATGTATAGAACGATCTATAACAAATGGTATCTAAAACAAATTTTTAAATTTTTTAAAGTGATCCCAATAGGCGCAGGCGCTAGCAAAGAGTCGATAGAGCTAGTTAGAGAGTGCCTAAAAAATGGCGAAGTGGTCGCACTTTTTCCAGAGGGCCACATCAGCTATAACGGCCAGATAAATGAATTTCAAAAGGGTTTTGAGCTTATCATCAGAGATCTAGAAGAAATTTGCATAGTACCATTTTACCTTCGCGGCCTTTGGGGATCTAGCTTTTCAAGAGCTAGTAAATTTTACAAAGACCTCACTTCTAAAAACGGCAGACGCGACATCATCGTCGCCTTTGGCAAGCCAATAACCACATTTATAAACGCTGCAAAGATGAAGCAAAAGGTGCTTGAGCTTAGCTTTTCATCGTGGGAGAGCTTCATCTCAAGGCAAAAACCACTAACGAGTGAGTGGCTAAATAACGCAAAAGAGGATAAATTTAAAGAGTGCGTGAGCGACAGCACTGGGCTAAATTTAAGCAACTTGAAATTTATAACAGCCGTTTTAGTCTTTATCAAAATTTTCAAACGCGAGCTAAAAGATGAGAAAAATATAGGCATCTTGCTACCTAGCTCAAGCATCGCAGCTATCGTCAATATGGCGCTTCTTGCCATGGGCAAAGTGAGCGTAAATTTAAACTATACGCTTAATGTTACCTCGCTAAATCACGCCCTAAGAAAGGCAGATATAAACACAGTCATCACCTCTAGTAAATTTCTTGAGAAGTTAGCACTTAAGGGCTTTGATCTAAAAGATGCGATGAGCGGTAAGACTAAATTTGCAGAAGATCTCTCAGCTAGCGTCTCAAAAAAAGAGAAATTTTTAGCACTTTTAACTGCGTTTTTTGCACCAGTTTGGCTCATCAAGCTTTGCTATTTTAAGCGTGTAAGCTTAGAAGATACGGCTACTATTTTATTCAGTAGTGGCAGCGAGGGCGAGCCAAAAGGCATCGAGCTAAGCCACAAAAATTTACTTGCAAATATTAAGCAAATAAGCGAACTTCTAAATTTCAAAAAAGATGACGTGATCTTAAACTCACTCCCTGTTTTTCACTCATTTGGGCTAACAGTCACCACACTCATGCCACTTTGCGAGGGCATAAAAATGGTAAGCGTACCTGATCCAACAGATGGAGCGACTATCGGCAAAATGGCGGCAAGACACAGCGCTAGCATCATTTTTGGCACCTCAACGTTCTTTAGGCTCTACACAAGAAATAAAAAGCTTCATCCGCTAATGTTTCAAAGTGCCAGAATGGTCGTAGCTGGGGCTGAAAAGCTAAAACCTGAGATAAAAGATGAGTTTAGACTCAAATTTGGCATAGAAATTTATGAAGGTTATGGCGCAACCGAAACAGCGCCAGTAGCTGCTGTAAATATGCCAAATATCCTAGAAAAAGAGAGCCTAAAAGAGCTTACATTTAATAGACCTGGTAGCGTTGGTATGCCTCTGCCTGGCACCATCATCAAGATAATCGACCCAGAGACTCTTGAAGAGCTAGAAACTGGCATAGATGGGCTCATCGTGATCGGCGGATCGCAGGTAATGAAGGGCTATCTAAATGACAAAACTAAAACAAATGACGTTATCACTTATATCAATGGCGTAAGATACTATAAAACTGGCGATAAAGGCCACATCGATGAAAACGGCTTTGTGTTTATCGTCGATAGATACTCAAGATTTGCCAAGATAGGTGGCGAGATGATAAGCCTTGGATGCGTCGAAGAAGAGCTTACAAAGGTGCTTGGAAGCGACGTTGTCTTCAGCAGCGCAAACGTGCCAGATAGCAAAAAAGGCGAAGCGATCGCGCTTTTAGTAAAAAGTGGCACAGAGCCTGAGAATATTGAGCAAATTTTAAAAGAGAGCAACCTAGCTCCGATCATGATGCCAAGCTATATCTTCATCGTTGATGATATCCCAACGCTTGCAAGCGGCAAGGTTGATTTTAAGGGCGTAAAAGCCTTAGCGGTCTCACTTCTAGCGGAGTGAGGCACCGCCTCTTTTTTGTAATAAAATAGCGCCAAAACACTACCCAAGTCGCAGTTGCGACTAACATTTGCATAAATCTTAAAAATTTTTTGCAAAGAGTTTTGTATAAAAATTTCTATTGCTTTTTAAATTTGGTGCAATTCGTGCGATTGTTTGCTAAATTCTGCCTTTACAAAATTTTACTGGCAGATCATAAAAGATGATGCTATACAAATAGTGAACAAATGGGCTATAACGTAGAAAAAGGTAACAAAGTGCTGCTAATTAAGATAAATTTTGCCCTAAATGAGCTTAGCAAGGAAGGAGCTTAAGCGAAATTTCGCTTAAATACTTCGGCAAAGATATTTCTAAATAAGGAGAATTAATGAATTTTAAGCCCATTTTTGGCTTTATCGCAGGTGCTTTTTTAGCTTTAAATTTAAATGCTTCAACTATCAAAAAAGGCGAACTTATCGTCGCAACTGAAGGCACTTACTCACCTTACTCATTTTACGATGAAAAGGGCGAGCTAGTAGGATATGACGTAGATATTGCAAGAGTAGTAGCGCAAAAGCTAAATTTAAAAGTCGAGTTTTTAACAGCTCCTTGGGATGCGATGCTAGCTGCATTTGATGCTGGCAAAGCAGATGTTGTATTTAATCAAGTTAGTATAAACGAAGATAGAAAGAAAAAGTATGGTATGAGCGTACCTTACACTATTCCATATCCGGTAATTGTAGTGCATAAAGACAATAACGACATCAAAAGTTTTGCTGATCTAAAAGGCAAAAAGAGTGTGCACTCTGCGACTAGCAACTGGGCGGCGATAGCCGAGAAAAACGGCGCAACAGTGGTCGTAGCTGATGGCTTTAGCAAAGGCGTGGAGCTTATCATCTCAAAAAGAGCTGATGATACGATAAACGATAACGTTACATTTTTTGACTACATCAAACAACGCCCAAATGCGCCACTAAAAATCGCATACACAAGCAACGAGCCGATGCCAACAGCTGCAATCGTTAAAAAAGGCAACACCGAGCTACTAGAAGCGATAAACAAAGCGCTTGATGAACTAAAAGCCGAGGGCAAGATAAGTGAAATTTCGATGAAATATTTTGGAAAAGATATTTCAAAATAAAGGATTAAAATGAAATTTACAAATTTATTAAAAGTAGTAGCTGTGCTTGCAATGGCTCTAAATTTACAAGCAAAAACTATAAAAGACGGCGTGCTAACAGTAGCAACTGAAGGTACTTACGCTCCTTTTACATTTTATAATGATAAAAATGAGCTAGTAGGATACGATGTAGATATCGCAAGAGCGGTAGCACAAAAACTAAATTTAAAAGTTGAGTTTCTAACAGCTCCTTGGGATGCAATGCTAGCTGCATTTGACGCTGGTAAGGCCGATGTTGTATTTAATCAAGTAAGCATAACTGATGAGAGAAAGAAAAAATATGCTTTTTCAGTGCCTTATACTGTAACATTTGGTGCCATCATCACTAGAAAAGATAATAACGACATAAAAAGCTTTGCCGACCTAAAAGGCAAAAGAAATGCCGACTCAGCTACGAGCAACTGGGCAAAAGTAGCCGTAAAATACGGCGCTGAACACGTCATAACAGATAGTTTTGCTAAAAGTATGGAGCTTCTTATATCAAGACGCGTAGATGCTGTTGTAAGAGACAACATCGTATTTTACGACTTCATAAAAGAGCGTCCAAACGCACCTGTAAAGATAGCCGCCTCACTTGATGAGAAAGACTACACAGCAGCAGCTGTTAAAAAAGACAATGCCGAGCTTGCAGAGCAAATTTCAAATGCTCTAAATGAACTTTCAAAAGAAGGCAAACTAGAAGCTATCTCAAAAAGCTACTTTGGCAAAGACGTCTCAAAATAAATTTATAAACCAACAAGGCAAAAATGGAAAATTTAGATAGAGTGATCGAGCTTGTTTCAAGCTCGACGCTACCGATGATCATCGCGCTTTTAAAAGTGACGATCCCACTTACTTTGCTCTCGTTTTCGCTAGGGCTTGTCATCGCCATTATCACAGCAGTAGCGAGGCTTTCAAATATAAAAATTTTAAAATTTATATTTGCCACCTATGTTTGGATATTTCGCGGCACGCCACTTCTTGTGCAGCTTTTTATCGTATTTTACGGACTTCCTAGCATCGGCGTCACGCTTGATACTTGGAGTGCGGCGACTATCGCATTTAGCCTAAACGTGGGCGCTTATGCCTCTGAGTCTGTAAGAGCAGCCATACTTTCTGTGCCAAAAGGTCAGTGGGAGGCTGCCACATCGCTTGGCATGACGCACTATCAAATTTTAAAGCGTATCATCGCACCCCAAGCAGTAAGGATCTCTCTGCCACCGCTTTCAAACACATTTATAGGCCTTGTTAAAGACACTTCACTAGCAGCTTCTATAACGATAGTAGATATGTTTATGGTCGCTCAAAGGATCGCAGCAAGAACCTTTGAGCCACTCATCCTCTACATCCTAGCAGCACTTATCTACCTGGTGGTTTGCACACTCTTAACCTATCTTCAATCAAGGCTTGAAAAAGCTGTCTCAAGGTATGTTTAATGGCTATAAATTTTAAAAATATAAGCAAATCTTACGGCGATCATTTGGTGCTAGATAACATAAATACAAGCTTCAAAGAGGGTCAAACGACCGTGATAGTTGGCTCATCTGGTTGTGGCAAATCAACGCTTCTTAGATGCATAAATTTACTTGAGATCCCACAAAGTGGTGTTTTAGAGATAGATGATAGAGCTGTAAATTTTAAAGAGAAGCTTAGCTCAAAAGAGCTTTTAGAAATTCGCAAAAAAACAGGCATGGTCTTTCAAAACTTCAACCTCTTTCCACACCTAACAGCGCTTCAAAATGTCACAGAAGCTCCGATCTACGTTCAAAAGAAAGATAAAAACGAAGCAATAAAAGAGGCAAAAGAGCTTTTAGCCAAAGTGGGGCTTAGTCACAAAGAAGATACCTATCCAAACAGGCTCTCAGGCGGTCAAGCACAGCGTGTAGCCATCGCTAGAGCACTAGCCGTAAATCCATACTTTTTACTGCTTGATGAGCCTACAAGCGCGCTTGATCCAGAGCTTGAGGCTGAAGTTTTAAAGGTTATTTTATCTCTTGCAAAAGAGAAAAAGTCTATGATCATTGTCACTCATAATATGAATTTTGCTAGAAAGATAGCTGATAGAATTTTATTTTTAGATAAAGGCATGATCGCATTTGATGGCTTGGTAGATGAGTTTTTTAACAGCCAAAATGAGAGGATAAAAAGCTTCATCTCGGCTATGGATATATAAATTTAGCTAGAAAATCTAGCTAAATTAATTACGCAAAGTATGGTTTTATCTGCTCGATCCAAGCTGAAATTCTACCCTCAGTTTTGTCGCTCTGGTTATCAGCATCAAGCGCTAGACCTACAAATTTACCATTTCTTACGGCATCAGAGCCATCAAATGTATATCCATCAGTGCTAACTTCGCCAACTACTTTTGCACCTGCTTTTACGACCTCATCGTAAAGCTTTGCCATGCCATTACAGTACTCATCAGAGTAGCTCTCGCTATCGCCCATGCCAAAAACAGCAACTGTTTTTCCGCTTAGATTTAATGCTTTAAAGTCAAACGCGTCCCAGTCATCTTGAAGATCGCCACTACCCCAGGTTGATGTACCAAGGATTAGCTTGTCAAAGCTATTTAGTTTCGCTGCATCTACATCAGCAACGTTTAAAAGCTCATTTTCAAGGCCTAAACCCTCACTTATAAGTTTTGCTGCATCTTCGGTATTTCCCATGCTGCTTCCATAAACTATACCTATCATTTTTATCCTTTTTAAAAAATTTTACTAATAATCGTATAAGGCACAAGCTTGATCAAACCTCTCGCATAACAGTGCCTAACCTCAACGTGTCGCCTAAATTCCTCATTTCTAGGAAAAACGATATAAACCATCTCGCACTCGTGACCAAGCACACCTACGGCTCTATCTATATCGTCGTTTAAATTTCTCATATCATCAAAGCTCACTTTTTTAAAGCTTGGCATGACGCTGAGCAAATTTTTACCATCTTTTTTGACCGAGATGACACCACCATTTAGCACGACCTCTTTGTCTTGATGGCGGAGGCGTATTTTATCATAAACAAATTGACAAAACATCTGTGCCGCATCGATACAAAACTCAAATTTTCCACTTGCATAAAGCATTTTTATCATCTTTGCAGCCACGATTTTTGGCTCTCTTGCTATAAATTTTATCTTTGAAAAGTCGCCTTTTAAATAAGCATTTATGATGATATTTGATGAAATACAAAAGCGATCTGCTGGCTTAAAATTTAGACATTTTCCTCGAAGTAGGAAATTTATCCTAGCCTCAAAAATTTCTTTGAAATTTAGAAATTTAGCGTAAGAAAGTGGTATTTTTAGCTCACTTTCTACACCAGAATTATAAAGTGCAATAAAAATTTTTGCACGTGAAAGCCTATCAAGCTTTGCAAAAATATTTGGAGTTATTTCGCCAATATCTGATAAAAGCCCGAATCTCATTGATTATTCTTTGCATCCAAATTCCTTATCTAGCCCAAAGACCTTGCAGTACTCACAAAATACGCAACTAACGCTTCTTTTTGCACAAACAATTGGAATATTTCTCTTTTTTGCTTGAGTTTTAATAGTCTTCATCGTATTGTGGTTTAAAAAACTAGTTAGCATCACCACGCACTCAGTATCTTGAGGGATTGGCTTGCGATTTACGCGGTTTTCATTTCTAGCATCCCAGTGCTCTATCTTCTCAGCTCCCAAATCATGTAAAACTGCCTTGATAGGCGTTATCTCATCTGCACCGATAACTAAAACTGACATAATAAGCTCCTAAAATTTATTCATTTTCTGATAATGATTATAAGGAAGCTTAACTAAAATTTTTCTTAGTTATGATATTTATTATCACTTATATGTAGAAATTTGTAACGTTTTACTTAGATGTTTAAACATCTAAATTCTCTTAACCTTAGATACCGCAAATAAAAATATGATAAGTCCGCTTGCGGCGAAAAAACTACCAACATTACCGATATTTTGCTCGCCTAAATGAACTATCGTCTGATGCCCTATTAGCGCTCCTGCTCCGATACCTATGTTATAAATAGCTGAAAATATCGCCATTGCGGCATCAGTAGCGTTTGAGGCTAAATTTAGCACTTTTATTTGAAAGCTCATATTTACACCAGCTATGCCAAGCCCCCAAACAAAGGCCAAAACTAGCATTAAAACTTCATTTTTAGCAATAAAATTTAACACAAGCAAGCAACATAAAATAAGCATGATAGAAATTGCTGAAAATGCATTTGGAATAAGCTTATAAAATTTAGAGAAAAGCAGGCTTGCAACTACACCAGCAACACCAAATATAAGCAAGAATATTGTGATAAATTTTCCATCAAAGCCACTGATATCTTTTGTAAATGGCTCAATGTAGCTATAGGTGCTAAAATGCGCGCTTATGATAATTGCAGTTAGTAAAAATACGACCATTAAAAGGCCATTTCTTGCAAGCTCTGGCAAGCTTTTAAGCGAGCCTGAGTTTTTGCTTGGCAGAAGTGGCAAAATTTTATATAGCCAAGCTCCAACACCAACAGCAAAAATTCCGATCAGCCCAAAGGTCACACGCCAACCAAGTGCGTCACCTAAAATTCTTCCAAGTGGCAGACCAAGTATCATCGCTAGCGATGTACCAAGAGCTAGCAATCCAAGAGCTTGCGAGCTTTTATTTATCGGAGCTAGCCTAACAGCAAGTGAAGCAGTGATAGCCCAAAAAATGGCATGAGCAATAGCTATCATCAACCTAGCAATGATTAAAATTTTAAAATTCCAAGCAAAGGCACAAAGCGTATGAGCTACAACAAATACGATAAAAACTTTTAAAAGAAGAGATCTTCGTTCTAAATTTGCAGTTAAAAGCATAAGCGGTAAAGAGAGTATAGTGACGCTCCACGCATAAATCGTGATGATAAGACCGGTATCAGCCGTGCTCATATCAAAGTCTTTTGCAATATCACTTAAAAGTGGCACTGGAACAAACTCAGTAGTGTTAAATATAAAAGCACAAAAAGCAAGAGCTATAACCCTTAAATAGGCTACCCTATGAACACTTATCAAATTTTATCCTTAATCTTATTTTTTCATTACGGTAATGGAATTTTGCTTAAAGTTAGTAATTCAAAAGACAAAATTCTCAGAATTTATTAATGACATAGATTAATAGTAGATTTTGGAAACTATCTCTATAATAAAAGATTTTTAAAAATCGTAAGAAAATTTAAGGCGGAAAAATGGCTAAAATAATGAAAACTATGGACGGAAACGAGGCTGCGGCGCACGCGGCTTACGCATTTACGGAGGTTGCGGGCATCTACCCGATCACCCCTAGCTCGCCGATGGCTGATTACACTGATATGTGGGCGGCTCAGGGCAAGAAAAATCTATTCGGTATGCCAGTTAAGGTAGTCGAAATGCAAAGCGAGGGCGGGGCTGCGGGCACCGTGCACGGCTCGCTGCAAGTAGGCGCGCTAACTACGACATATACGGCTTCGCAAGGACTTTTGCTAAAAATCCCGAATATGTACAAAATCGCAGGCCAGTTACTGCCCGGCGTTATCCACGTGAGCGCGCGCTCTATCGCGGCCCAGGCGCTTTCTATCTTTGGCGATCATCAGGATATTTATGCCTGTCGCCAGACGGGATTTGCGATGCTGGCAAGCGGCTCCGTGCAGGAAGTCATGGATATCGCCGGCGTCGCACACCTAGCTGCAATCAAGGGTCGCGTGCCGTTTTTGCACTTTTTCGACGGATTTCGTACGAGCCACGAGATACAAAAGGTTGAGGTGCTTGACTACGCGCACTTTGATAGGCTTCTTGACCGCGAGGCGCTACAAAAATTTAGAGACGAGGCGCTAAGTCCAGAGAGTCCTAAAACTCGCGGTACGGCGCAAAACGACGATATCTACTTTCAGACGCGCGAGCTAGCTAATCGCTACTACGACGCCGTCCCTGACATCGTAGCCGAGTATCTAAAAGAAATTTCAAAAATCACGGGACGAGACTATAAGCCGTTTAATTATTACGGCGATCCGCACGCTACGCGCATCGTGGTCGCGATGGGTTCGGTAACGCAGACGCTCGAAGAGGTTGTCGATCACCTACGCGCAAAGGGCGAAAAGGTGGGCGTGCTAAAGGTGCATCTATACCGTCCGTTTAGCCTAAAATACCTCTTTGACGTGATGCCTGATACGGTAGAAAAGATCGCCGTGCTAGACCGCACGAAAGAGCCGGGAAGCCTCGGCGAGCCGCTATATCTGGACGTTAAGGCAGCGTTTTACGGACGCAAAAATCAGCCCGTGATCGTGGGCGGTCGCTACGGTCTGAGCTCAAAAGACGTCGATCCTGCGCAAATGCTAGCCGTCTTTGAAAATTTAAATTTGAGTGAGCCTAAAAACGGCTTTACCGTCGGTATCGATGACGACGTGACCTTCACCTCGCTAAAAGTCGGCGAGAAAATTTCGCTAAGCGACGCAAGCGTGAAAGAGTGCCTATTTTACGGCCTTGGCGCGGACGGTACCGTTGGGGCGAATAAAAACTCAATCAAAATCATCGGCGATAAAACCGATCTTTACGCGCAGGCGTATTTTGCCTACGACAGCAAAAAATCGGGTGGCTACACGCGCTCACATCTGCGTTTCGGTAAAAACCCGATCCGCTCGACCTATCTCGTCTCAAATCCTCACTTCGTAGCCTGCTCGGTCGCGGCGTATCTTGAGATTTACGACGTCATAGACGGTATCCGCGAGGGTGGGACGTTCTTGCTAAACTCGATCTGGGACGCCGAGCAGACGGTCGCTAAACTGCCGAACAAAGTAAAGAAAATTTTGGCCGCTAAAAAGGTAAATTTCTACATCATCAACGCTACCAAGCTAGCTCGCGAGATCGGGCTAAAAAACCGCACGAACACCATCATGCAGTCGGCGTTTTTTAAGCTCGCCGACATCATCCCGTTTGCCGACGCGCAAAAATACATGAAAGAGTACGCGCACAAAGCCTACGCCAAAAAGGGCGAAGCGATCGTAGAGATGAACTACAAGGCCATCGATATGGGCGCGGATGGGCTGGTTAAGGTTGCGGTTGATCCTAGCTGGGCAAATTTGACGGATGACGCGAGTGCGGAGGAAAAATACGTCGGCGACGAATTTATAGAAAAAATCGTCAAGCCTATAAACGCCGCCAGGGGCGATAGCTTGCCCGTTTCGGCATTTGTGGGCTTTGAAGACGGACACTTTAAATCAGGCACCACGGCCTACGAAAAACGCGGCATCGGCGTAATGGTGCCAAAGTGGATCGAGAGCAACTGCATCCAGTGTAACCAGTGTGCCTTCGTCTGCCCGCACGCGGTCATCAGGCCATTTCTCATCGACGAAAACGAGCTCGCCGCCGCGCCGCAAACCGTGCAAGATCGCGTCCTAGACGCCAAAGGCAAAGAGACAAAAGGACTAAAATACAAAATCCAAGTTAGCCCGCTTGACTGCACGGGCTGCGAGCTGTGCGCTCAAATTTGTCCGAGCAAGGAAAAATCGCTCGTCATGGTGCCGCTAGCCGAGGAAATGGAGCGACACGAGCAGGAAAACGCCGATTATTTATTTAAAAAAGTAACCTACAAAGACGACCTGATGAGCAAAGATAGCGTCAAGGGCGTGGGATTTGCGCAGCCGCTATTTGAGTTTCACGGTGCGTGTCCCGGATGCGGCGAGACGCCTTATATCGGGCTTGTTACGAGACTTTTCGGCGACCGTATGATCGTGGCAAACGCCACCGGATGTAGCTCGATCTACGGCGGTAGCGCGCCTTCGACGCCTTATACGACGAACAAAGAGGGCAAGGGCGTAGCGTGGGCAAATTCGCTGTTTGAGGATAACGCGGAGTTTGGCATGGGTATGAATGTCGCGGTAGAGACGCTGCGCCACCGTATCGAAGACGTCATGCTACGCACCAAAGACGCCGCGCCAAATGCCCTAGCCGCGCTATACTCCGACTGGATAACGCACAAAAACGACGGCGAGAAAACGACGCAAATCGCTAAAATTTTAACGCCGATTTTGGAGCAAAATTTAGACGTAGAGGGCGTTAAAGAAATTTTAGAGCTAAAAAGATATCTCGTCAAAAAGTCCCAGTGGATCATCGGCGGCGACGGCTGGGCGTACGATATCGGCTTTGGCGGGCTTGACCACGTACTAGCTAGCGGCGAGAACGTAAACGTGCTCGTACTTGACACCGAAGTCTACTCAAACACCGGCGGCCAAAGCTCAAAATCAAGTCGCGCGGGCTCCATAGCGCAGTTTACCGCTAGCGGCAAGCCGATGCAGAAAAAAGATTTGGGCTACATCGCGATGACCTACGGAAATATCTTCGTAGCTCAAATCAACTCAAACGCGAGCCAGGCAAACACGATAAAAGCCATCGCCGCAGCCGAAGCCTACGACGGACCTAGCCTCGTGATCGCGTATTCGCCGTGTATCGCGCACGGTATAAAAGGCGGCATGGCCTACTCCGGCGGTCAAGGCGAGCTAGCGACCAAGTGTGGCTACTGGCCGACCTACGTCTACGATCCGCGTCTAATCAAAGAGGGCAAAAATCCGCTCAAAATGACCTCAAAAGAGCCGGATTGGTCGCTTTACGAGGAGTTTTTGCTAAACGAGGTTCGCTACAACTCGCTTAAGAAAACTAACCCGCAGCACGCAGACGAGCTGCTAGCTAAAAACAAGGCCGACGCGCAAAGACGCTACCGCCAGCTAAAACGCCTAAGCTTGGCTGATTTTAGCGACGAGATCGAGTCTGACGCGCCTGGGAGCGCCGAGGATGTCTCTGCCGGCAGCGTAGCCGAGTAAGGAGCAAATTTCTCTCGCCTAAATTTGACGGGCGAGAGAAAATATCTGTAAATTTGGCTGCTCGTTTGGGCGGTTAAATTTGCTTTCAAATTTGAAATTTTAAATTTAACGCGGCAAATTTAAAAGGCGCAAAATGAGCCAAACCCATCCTTTTAAACCGATTTTTGATAAAAACTCTAAAATTTTAATCCTCGGATCCTTCCCTTCCGTAGTTTCTCGTAAATTTGGCTTTTACTACGCAAATCCGCAAAATCGCTTTTGGCGGGTGCTGGCCGGGATTTTAAACGCTCCGCTGCCTACAAGCACGGATGAAAAGATAAATTTCCTGCTCGCCCGCCGCATCGCTATCTACGACGCTGCGATCTCGTGCGAGATAAAGGGCTCGAGCGATGCTAAAATGACCGCCGTCTCGCCCGCAAATTTAGAACCGATTTTTAGCGGAGCGCGCATAGTGCAGGTATTCGCAAACGGCGGCAAAGCTCACGAAATCTGCGAAAAATACCTAAAAGATAAAATTTTAAACGCAACGGGCAAACCGCCCCTCAAATTACCCTCGACTAGCCCGGCAAACGCAAATTTTAGCTTTGAAAAGCTTGCGCAAGAGTGGACGGTAGTCGCAGAGGCGCTAAAAGACGGCTAAATTTTTATCTATCTAAATTTAGCTAATTTACTTATCTGTTATCACAAGTGGCAAAATCTAAAGTAAAGACCCTGACAAATTTCGCCAATATCTATTTAAGAAGCGAGCAAAATTTAAAAAGGCTTGTTCACCTTATTGCCACTAATAGCGACATAAACCTCTAGCTAGGCACTACAGAATTTCTACGTGCAGTTTTTGTAAGAGAGTAGATGACGAGTAGCATAATAAAAACATAAAGTAAATTTGCACTTTTTTGTATTGATTGCATTGCTTCATCGTATTTTAGAGCATTTAGAACCTTTTCATACGATTTTTTAGTAGTTTCATTTAAATTTTTGTAGCTGACATTATTATCCATGGGTTCCTTTGAATATTTTATGTATTTTTTCACAAAATCAATTAAAGGAGTGCTTGTTCTACTATTATCCAATCTTTCTAAAATTATTTTTCTATTTTTAACTATAAAATTGATCTTATGTTCTGCTTTTGTATTGGTAAAATTTGCATCCAAAAGCATATCGTCCAAGCCATTATTATTGTATTTTATTATGTATTCTTCAAATTTGCTTTCAGCTATTTTTTCTGATGTAAAAATACCAATAAACGGAGTTATTAATACAGGTTTATCCAAAAAATAGCCATAAAAATTAAATATGTCATAAAACGCACAAAACTAAATCTAAATAAATAAAACGACAAAACATATAATGTCACATATAAAAGTATAAAAACAATAACATAAACAGAATAGTCAAAGACATTAACTAAGCCTGGTGTAATGAAAATGATATATGCAAAAATTCCTATCGGCGCAGTTGCCCATAGTATTTTATACTCCGCTACAAAATACAATAAACATGTTAGTGGTCCAATTAAAAAAATAAACAGCAACAATAGCACCAATATTTTAGGACTATCAATCATTGCTTTCAACAAAAAATCATCTAAAACCCAAAAAGACAATCCATACATAGCAATAGTTAGAATAGTAAAGTTTATTATCTTAAATAAATTTGTATGATGATCGCTAGTGTTTCTATATAATTTTAGTGTTATCAAATCTAAAAAAAGCTCAATACGATTTTTGCTTTTAGGCCTGGCTTCTACTTCATTGGCAGATTTTACTTTTTTATCGTTTTTGCTATCTTTAGCCTTTGCATTTTCAAGAGTAAATTCCAGCTCCAACTCTTTGCAGTATAGTTCTAGGCGGTGAAACAAGCTTGCGTCTAGCGCATTGCCTTTGTTGTTTAAAGCGTGTTTCATGAGTCTAAACCCGTCTCTAAAATCATTGGTTGCACTTATATTGTTGGTGCTTGTATCTTCGATAAACTTTTTAAGCTCATCATATGTAAAATCTGTTTTTGCATTTACAAAATTTAAAGCGCCGTTAAAAATGATTGACGAGAAATTAACCGGCTTTTCAAAATTTGCGCTATAAAAGTTGGCATTCTTTTCAAAATTTGTCTCACTAAAATTAACAAAATCTTTAAATAATGTATTTTTGAAGTATGCATTATTTTTAAACAATATATTATTTAATTTTACGTCTTTTGTAAAAATAGCATTTCTGAAATGTGCTTTTTCTTTGAATATTGCATTTGAAAAATCAACTTTATTTTCAAAATTTGTTTCACTTATTATCGCTTTATTAAATTTAGTTCCATGGAAATGTACCTCTTTTTTAAAAACTACTTTACTTAAATTTACCAGATCATTAAATTTAGCTTTTGTAAAAATCAAATCATCCTCAAAACAAGCTTCTTTGAAAAGCACTTCGCAGTTAATTACGCTCCTATGAAAACTTAGCTTTTGATTAAATCTGGCCTTGGTAAAATTTATATTTATCCCGTCAAACTGCATTGAGTGCAAATTAAGCTCGCAATCAAATTCGGCACTTTAGAAATCTAGAACGCTAAATTTCCCTATATCCATAATAAATTTTTGTTTAAAATAGGCGGCTTCAAATTTTAACCCTTCCAACTCATTCTTTGTAACTAATTCAAAAGATTTATTAAAGATACTACTTGCAAAGGATATATCTTGTTTAGCATTTTTTTCGGGTATGAAAACACCGTTTATGGCATTTGCAGATATGAAATCGCCGTTAAACGTGCATGCCTGAAAAAAACGCATATCCATCTACGTAAACTTTTTTTGCAAATTCGCATACACCAAATGTGCTGTTATTGCTGATGTTGCGTAAAAATATTTCGTTTTCAAATTCGCAAGAGATGATATTGGGAAATTCAGAGTTGATAGCTATAATAGCTTGCTTGATTTTGTTTAAATTTTTTATATCTTTTTGATTTCCTATAAGGCAGTTTTGTAGGATTATATTTGGTTCATCGCTTTGTAGATACTTTTCTAAATCTATATGATTTTTTAGACCTGGATCCGAGCTAAAGAAAAAATAATTAAAAATGAAAAAAGATTGACCGTCATATTCGCATTTTTTAACCCAATACTGTTTTTTAGGCCGCTCTAGTGTATCAAAAAGATATATATTTTCGCTAATAATTCCAAGCTCTTTAAGTCTTTCAAGATCATTTTGCTCGATCTCTTCTCTTGGTACTTGCAAAATTTTATCTATATCTAAACCCATTTTTAAACCTCGCTATCATGCATATGCTAAAAATTTACGTTATGCGAAATACTATCAAAAACCAACTTGTAAATTAATTATCAATAAATAAAAACAAACAACAGATTTTAGCATCATCTTCACCTTAAATTTAATTTCAAATTTTAAAATTACCTAAATCAAACAAAGCAGGAGAACCATGAAAATCCTAAAAATTCTATTTTTACTTCCGCTTCTAGCCATCGGTGCGCAAGCTCTAGAGCCAAAAGTCGTAATGAAGCCCGAAGCTACCCTAAAAAACGGGCTTTACTACGTAAAAGGCAAGCTCTACGACGGTACGTTAAAGATGCTACGTTACAGCGTCGAGGACCTATATGACGTAAATGCGATGGGCATGATCTATCCGAGGCTAAAACCTCTGCCGCCTACGCTCATACGCGAGATAGACGTGCAGGGCGGCACGGCGGTGCGATACAGGGACTATTTTGACGGCAGGGACAAACCCTCAAACGAATACCACCTAAAAAACGGCGTTCGCGAGGGCACGGCGAAGCACTATCACGCAGATAGCGGTGCTCTGATGGGCGAGAGCGAATACAAAAATAACGTCCGCGACGGGCGCTACCGCCGCTACTATTTTGACGAGGGTGGCGCGTTAAAGCAGGAGGGCACCTACAAGGCAGACAAGCGAGAGGGCGTGTTTACCGACTATTACGTTAGCGGAGAGGTTAGCGCGCGTAGCCCGTACGCGGGCGGGCTTCGAAACGGCGAGAACGTCGACTACTACAAAAGCGGCAAGATCCGCGGCAAGCGAACGTATAAAGAGGGCAAGCGAGAGGGTGCGGAGACATGGTACTACGAAAGCGGCCCCGTGGAGAAGACGGGCGAATACAAAAACGACCGTAAACAAGGCGTTTGGAAGCGATTTTACGAAAACGGCAAAACGCGCGTGGTAGAAAATTACAAAGACGGCGAAAAGGACGGCGTCGCGCGCGAATACTACCCAAGCGGCAAGCTACGAGGCGAATACGAGTACAAAGACGGCCGCCAAACGGGCGCGGGGTTGGACTACTACGAGAGCGGGGCGCTGGCGGCAAAAGTGATGTTTAAAAACGGGCGCTATCACGGACTGTACGAGGAGTATCACGAAAACGGCAAGCTAAAAGCCAGAGTGATGTTTGAGGACGGGCTGGAGGTCGGCGAGGCGCGCCACTACTACGCAAACGGCAAACTAGAGGCCCATGGCGAGTTTGAGCGCGGCAGGCTCATCCGCGCCAAAAAATACGACGAAGCGGGCAAGCTAATCAGCGACAAGTCTGATAAAAACGGACTTCCGAGGGAGTAAATTTAGCTAAATTTATGCCTTTGCGGTTTAAATTCGCTCTTTAAATTTTAGCTTTTAGCCGTAAATTTAACGTTTATATCGCTTTGGCGGGGAATTTGGCGTGTAAAGCTCAAAAAAGCGGTGAAGCGATAAAAGCCGAGCAAAATCTGCGAAAATTTAGAAATTTTACCGCGCGAAACGACTACGCGCAAACGGCGCTTAAATTTCACGGCGCGAGATTAAAGCGCTAAATCGTAAAGCGGCGATATTTGCGCGAATTTGACGCCAAAACTCGCGTTTTGGCGTTTGCGGGCGTAAAATAGAGGCGGTTTGGGCGTCAAGCTCGCATTTAAAGACGCCGAAACGACTTCTGGCAAAGCGCGCCAAAACGTAGGCGCGAGACTTGCGGACGCGAACGGACAAAATCCGCAGACGGTTTTTCTTGCAAAAAATAAAACTTTACCAAACCGAAAAGCCGTAAATTTAATCCACCCCCAGCGAAGTAATCAAAACGCCGCTTTGAGCCGATAAAATTTACGCGCCAAAGAGAAAATTTGCTCGCAAATTCGGATCGCAAGCGCCGAATTTAAACTCTCTTCATTTAAGCTATCTTCCGAGCCGAGCGTTTAAATTTCCTTTGTAAATTCGGCCCCATCGGTTCGTTAAATTTAGCGCGTTTATTTCGTTAAATTTGCTCTTTTACGTCGCAGGCTAAAAATTTACGCAGTTAATTTATACTCGTTATTTTAGGCAGTTGCAGCCGAATTTAACGCGGCGGACGAAATTTAAATTTAGAGCAAATTTAATTTAAAACCGTAAAATCGCTGAAATTTAAGGAGAAAAAATGAAAAAAATCGGCCTAATCGGCGGGATGAGTTTTGAGTCTACGATAACGTATTACGAGCAAATAAATCGCAAAATAAACGAGCGCTTAGGCGGCCTTAGCAGCGCGGAGATACTGCTAAGCAGCGTAAATTTCGAGGAGATCGAGGCCTGCCAGCGCGAAAACAGATGGGAGGATGCGGACGAAATTTTGGCGCGGCACGCTAGGATTTTGCAAGGCGGCGGGGCGGATTTTATCTTCATCTGCACAAATACGATGCATAGGTGCTTTGACGCCGTGCAAAGCGCCGTTAGCGTGCCTGTGGCGCACATCGCGGACGCCACGCTAAAAGCGCTAAAAAACGCCGGCGTCGCCAAGGTAGGGCTGCTCGGCACCGTTTATACGATGACGCAGGATTTTTACAAGAGTCGGTTGATAGAGGGCGGCGCGGAGGTGCTTTTGCCAAGCGCGGGGGATATGGCGGAAATAAATCGCGTCATCTTTGAGGAGCTTTGCTGCGGCAAAATCGCGCCTAGCTCAAAGGCGAATTTCTTGCGCATCATCGAGGATTTTGGGTCGCGCGGTGCGCAAGGAGCGATACTTGGCTGCACCGAGATAGGCATGCTAATATCGCAGGCAGATACGGACTTGCGGCTTTTTGATACGACGCAGATACACATTGACGCGGCGGTTGAGGCGGCGCTGTCTATGCTTAATCAAAACGGTCGCTAGACGAAGGAAATGACTTAGCCGAGCGGTAAGCAAGGTCGTTTGATAAAATCCACTAATTTTAGTTGCTTGCTAAAAATTTTACCGCTTCATAAGCGTTTTGAAAGATTAAATCCGAATGCTCTTTTAGACTTTGCGCATCCGCGTATCCGCAAGTTAGGCCGATACCTTTGATGCCGGCGTTCTTTGCCACCATTAGATCCATTTGCGTATCGCCTATCATAAATGCGTTTCGCTTATCTTTTCCAAGTTTTGCGAGAGCTAAATTTACGGGCTCCGCGTTAGGTTTTGGATTTAGCACGTCGTCGCGGCCTACCACTACTTTTATAAAATTTAAGACCCCTAAATTTTCAAGCAAAATCTCCGAAAATTTCGACGTTTTCGTAGTAACTACGCCGACGTCGGCAATGCTAGACGCCAAACCTACAGCGTCTTTTGCAAACGGCAAACTCGAAGCCCAGGGCGAGTTTGAGCGCGGAAGGCTCATCCGCGCCAAAAAATACGACGAAGCGGGTAAGCTAATCAGCGATAAGCGGGGTAAAAACGGACTTCCGAGGGAATAAATACTAAAATAAGTTGCTACTGGCATCATTTGAATTTTTACCAAACCAAATATTTACGTCCTTTTGTATTTTACATATTTTAATTGGCTTTAAATAACACCGCAATAGTCGTACTTAATATTAAAATTTTATATTTATCTTTTGCATCTTAGTCATAAAAGTAGCAATCTCATCTATAAAATCATCAAAAAAGCATTAAAACCACTGGGCGAAGATAGTTTTATAGAGCTTATGATAGACAAACACTGGATAGAAAGCGATGTGCGAGAAAATAAAGCTGGTGGAGCATTTTTTGTAAGTTTGCCAAAATTTAAGCAACCAAGAATTTTTACCACCTACATGAATACTCTTTCGCACTTAATCCAGCAAGCTCATGAGCTTGGGCATGCTTGGCACTACTACTTGATGCGTGATCTTCCGGTTTTAAGCGCAAATTTTACTAAAAAACGTATTTTTTAATATCACGCAAACATCGTATAACACGTACCAGTCAGACGTATTGCAATGCTTTTAGCCACGTTGTTGTCGCGAAATTTTAACTCGCGGTCGCAAAAGACGAGGCTAAATTTGATATTCGCCTGGGCTTAGCTCTCCTCGTAAAAGCTTGCCAAAGCGCGCAGCTGCGGCATCTACGGCATCGTCGCCAAACTCGCCCGGCTCAAATCCGCTACTAATAAACGGCACGGCAAACTCCATCCCGCAGTAGTTTGCCGCGATCTTAAGCGGCGTTAAAATTTCATCCAAGCTAAAGCCGATCGCGCCCTGTTTAGAGTATTCGCTAAGCGGAGTACTGACGCTTAGCGCAAGCTGCAAGACCTTGCCTTTAAGCGCGCCGGAACCCACCAGCTCGTGCGAAAAGACGATGTCGATATAGGCTTTTAGCATAGGCGGCACGTTTAGCCAGTGCATCGGGTACAAAAATACGATGCGCTCGGCAGCCGCTAACGCGTCTTGCTCTGCGCGGGCGTCTATGCGCGCGATATCTAAGCCGTAAAGCCCCTCCAAATGCCGCACCTTAGCGTCCGCTGCGGCCTTTGCTACCTGAGATAAGGCTTTGTTTACGCGCGATGCGGCGAGATTTGGGTGCGATAAAATCACAAGAGTTTTCATGTTGTTTCCTTTGTTAAAATTTGCGGAATCATATCGCTAAAAAGCTAAAAGTAGATTAAAAATGCTTGCCAGAGCGAGACTTTTACAAGCAAGAAAGCAAAAAATTACATTTTTATAAAACAGACAACTATATCTACAACTATCCTTATAGCGTCGGTTATCTGCTATCACAATTCTTTCTAAGTGAGTTTAAAAAAGATGAAGCAAAATTTTGCAAAATTTATAAACAATTTTTAATAGAGTGTGGCACAAAAAGCGTGGAAGAGCTAATGAAAAAACACTTTAAAAAAGATACGACAAAGTGCGAATTTTGGCTGATTGGCATAGATGAAGCGCTAAAAAATTTAGATGAGTTTAAAAAGGTGGTGGCTGTATAAATTCACTAGTTATCTTAAACGCTTTATCTTTTTTCGAGAAATTTTATAAATTTTTGATGGAGTATCTTCGAAAAAATGATCATCTACTATTTCATCGGCCACGCTCATAGCCCAAGCTTCATTAAAATTTTGTCCATTTTTGTTCGCACTACTTGAATAAAGCCAGTCAAATTTAGCTAAAAATTTTTCGTGCTCGCACTCTTTTACGACTCTAATGGCCTTTAAATTTGGATACAAAAATGTAGTTTTTCTTGAACGGCGTATAAAATTTTTATACTTTTTTGGCACTCTAACAAGCTCATTTAAAACGCTAAATTTTGCCGTCGTGATAAGACAAGGTTTATTCTCATCACGCATTTTGGCCTTATTTATCTCTTTATAATCTTTACTTAAAAAGCCAGCTGTCGTATCAGTTTGTGCTAGAAATATCATATTTTTTCTCTTTTTGATAGTAAAAATATACAAGAGATTATTAGAGCAAATCCTAAAAAATCCCAAAATACAAATTTTGTTCCAAGCCAAAAGTAGCCAAAAAATGCTGCACTTAGTGGTTCTATGCAGGCTAATAAACTAGCTTTTGCTGCTCCTATTAGCTTAACACCTATCATATAAAAGCTAAATGCAAAAATGGTGCCAAGCGTAATAACAGCAATAAATGCCAGCCATTGATTTATCCCATTAAGCCCAGCAAAATCCCAAACTCTCATATAACAAGCAAGCACTACTCCGCCCATAACCATGCCCCAGCCAAGCGTGAGAGTGACTGAATATTTAGCATTCAGCCTTGCTGGAGCAAGATTATAAACACAAACACAAACGGCACTAACTAAGCACCAAAATAGCGCTTTTGGCGAGATGACAAGAGATGAAATTTGAGCATGTGTGCTCAGGAAAAATACGCCAAGCATCGCGCAAAGCAGAGCTAAAATTTCAAGTGGTCTTGGTGCTCGCTTCTCTTTTAGGCAGATGACGGCTAGGATGAGAACTGGCGCGGTGTATTGAATAACAGTCGCTACTGCGGCATTTGAAAGCTCAATGGAGTAAAAGTAGGCGTACTGCGTCATCATAAGCCCAAGCAAAGCATAGACTAAAAACTCACCAAGTAGCTTTATATCTTTAATCGGAGCAAAAACGGTACTTGGTTCTTTAAAAGCATAAAAAATCACAATAACAATGCCAGCTAGCATCAGTCTATATGGCACCAAAAAATCAGAATTTATACCAAGTGAAAATAGATACTGCCCACAAACCCCACTAAATCCCCAAAGGATACCGCCAACTAAAGTAAGGAGTATCCCAAGACGATGAGTGTTCATTAATTATCTATCTTTATGAAGCTGTGCATCTTTGCCGTAATACGGCGAATATGGTCCATAAAGTATGCAGTTATGGCAATCTCTTGAAAATAAATAAGCATCTGCCATTACTGCTAGATCGTATGATCTATCTGAGATGGTATTTGCCACCTGTGAAATGACGGCTGAGACTAACATGCCAAGTAGGCTACTTTGGCCGCTGCTGCTATCTTCTGCTGCCATAGCACTACCTTGCCAAAGAGTAGCGCCGCTTTTTATATCGATAAGCTTTGCTTCAAGGACAACCTTTGTTGAGCTTGAGATGACCGCATAGCTCGTACCATAATCTTTTATATTTATGTAAAGCACACTATCTGTATGAAAAATTTTATCAAGCTTATTTAGTGGCACTGCCGCGATCTCGCTTGGCTCGGTTATGCCATTTAGCTTAAAGGTATCATTTACAAGAGCTACTGGAAATACATAGTATCCTGCCTCACTTAGTGGCGCGACTGCATTTGCTAAAACTGCTGCTGGACCTGAAATTTCTGTGCTATCGTTTGTTGGCATAAGCACTAAGATAGAGTGAGGTCTTTTTTGTAAAAATTCTGAGTAGTCGTATGGCTCAGGCTCTTTTATAGAGCAGCCCGTAAAAAATACTGCTAAAAATGCAAAGGCTATAAATTTCAGGCTATTTTTCATTATTTGCTCCCTCTTTTTGCTCTACTTTTTTTGGAGTCAAATTTTTAGAGCCTTTGATGAAATTTATATACTCCCTTGACTCTGGGAAATTTTGTGCCTCTTTGTCAAAATTTGCATTTGCAGCACCTAAATTTCCATTATTTAGATACAAAAGTCCAAGGTGTGCGTATACGCCAGGAGCGATCTTGTAACCATTTTGTATTGATATCTGCACCAAATTTTCTAAGCGTGAAATTTGCTCGTTTGTATCGCCCTCTTCATTTAGGTAGCTATATAGCGAGCTACTATATGATCCGTCCCAATAATAAAGTGATCTTGGGCCACTTGAATGACTGCAACCCGCTAAAAATAGTGCAAAAAGTGCAAGGCAGGCAAGCCTTATTTTACTTGCCATGCTCCACTTTCTATGCCATTTACTAGATTATTTACCGCTTCAATAATAGCTAGACTTAAAACCTTGCCATTTAGCGTAGAGTCGTATCCTGCTGTGCCACCAAAGCCGATGATCTCTCTGTTTGAAAGGGTATATTCGCCAGCACCGCTAACCGAATAGACAACCTCAGCTGTTTTGGTATCAACGATATTTAAATTTACCTTTGAATAGGCAGTTTGTTGCTTACCTTTGCCAAGTATGCCAAATAGCTGATGATCACCCGTAGTTTTTCGTCCAAACTCGGTCACATCACCAGTTATTACGTATCTTGCACCTTTTAAATTTTGAGTGGTTTTGCTTAGCTCGCTCTCTTGTTTGATCACTTTCATATTTGATCTATCAAGCACCAAAAATCTGCCACTTTGCTGTAAATTTGTGATCAAAATGCTTTGAGCTTGGTTACCAAGCCTATCTTCACCATCAGCAAATACACCATTTTGGTAAGCTGATTGATTATTAAATCGACCTATCGAAACCGAAATTTTTTGACCATTGTAAACTGTGCCGTAGCTTGCTACTTTTGGAGACTCAACAACTCTTGAGCTCTCACTCGCGCATCCAGCAAAAAGAGCTGCCGTAAGCAAAACTGCACCAAATTTAAATACATTTTTCATTTTTTATCCTTTGCGACAAAATCGCTTGTATATTACTAAATTTCTTTTTAAATAGCTTTAAATTTCATCCATGTGCCTTTTAGGTATCTAATCGTAAAAAGCACCGCCTTTACAGCCCAGTCAGCAAACATTGCAAACCAAGTACCTATCATGCCAAGATCAAATGTGAGTGCAAAGACATAGGCCAAGATGACTCTACAAGCAAACATACAAACTAAATTTACAATCATAGGATATTTAGCATCCCCAGCTGCTCGAAAAACGGTCGGATATGTGTAGGCAAGCGGCCAGATAAGGCACATCGCGATACCGTGATACCAAACGATCTGTCTTGTTAAATTTATGGCTTCGCTTGAGAGATTATAAACCCTAAGTAGTGGCTCAAGAAGTAGTAAAATCACAGCTGTGCTAAAAAGCTGGACAATATAGATGCTTATCATCGATTTTCTTACGTAAAATTTAGCCTGAGCAAAGTCGTTTGCGCCAACGCACCTTGAGATAACCACACTAAGCCCTGTACCTATCGCCATACCAGGAAGAACTTGAAACATCACGATCGTCCCTCCCACGGCATTTGCAGCGATACTTGCTGTACCAAAGAGTGAAACAAGGCTCAAAACGATGATGCGCCCTACGTAAAACATCGAATTTTCAAAACCATAAGGCACTCCGATATTTAAAATTTTCTTGATGATCTCGTAGTCAAATTTATAGATAAAGCTCTTTCTTATGTGAAGTTTTAGCTTTATATCAAGGAGTAGATAGACTATGACAAAGCAAGCAAGCACCTTAGCTATAAGCGTACTGATGGCGATACCTAAAATATCAGTATGAAATGTATAAATACTAATGGCAGTTAGAAGTACATTTAATAAATTTGCAGCCGCCATAATATACATAGGAAGCTTTGCGTTTGACATTGTGCGAAAGATCGCCGCAGCTGCTGCATAGACAGCCAAAAATGGCGCAGAAATGGCCGAGAAAACAAGATAGTGGCTAGCATCATGCCTTACTTGCTCGCCAATATCGCCAAAGACATAATCTAGGATAATATCTTTTAAAACTATGATGACCGCTGCGATAAAAAGGGCAAAGATAAAACTAAACCAAACGAGCTGATTTGCTGTGATTTTGGCGTTGCCACTTTGTTTATTACCAAGATACTGGCTAGCAACCACTGAGCCGCCAGTAGCGATAGCAGTAAATATGCTAATAAATAGCGCCATGACAAATTCTACAAGACTAATCGCACTTACAGCGCTTTCACTAACACTTGCTGCCATTAGCGAGTTTGCAAGCCCTAGGCTATACTCTAAAAACTGCTCAACCGCAATAGGGAAAAATAGCTTCGCAAGATCAGCATTTGAGAAAAATTTTGTATTTTGATCTTTGATTTTGTTTACCATGCTTCCCCTAAGATAAACTTAAAAAAATTTAATATATTTAAGCCAAGATCTGCTTTTTGCAAATCCTGACTTAAAAATTTAGTGTCTTGAAAGATAATTTGTATCGTAGTTATTGTTTAAAAAGTCTTTGTTTTCCATCATAGCGATGTGAAAATCTTTTGTTGTTTTGATGCCATTTATTATGAGTTGATCAAGAGCTACTTTCATCTTATGGATCGCTCTATTTCTATCAGTATCCCAAACTACCAGTTTGCCAATCATACTATCGTAATACGGCGGTATAGAATAATCTTGATAGATATGGCTATCCATTCTTACATTGCGGCCACCTGGGCAGACATATTTTGTGATCTTACCAGGACACGGCGTAAATGTATTTGGATCTTCAGCTGTTATCCTACACTCGATCGCATGACCTTTTAGCTCGATGCTCTCTTGTGATGGTAGTGCCTCGCCTTCAGCCACTTTTATCATAAGCTCGATGATATCAAGTCCGCTTACCATTTCGCTCACTGTGTGCTCAACTTGAAGTCTTGTATTCATCTCAATGAAATAAAAGTCTAAATTTTTATCAACTAAAAACTCAAACGTACCAGCTCCCTCGTAACCAATCGCTTTTGCCGCTTTTATGGCTGTTTCGTGAAGTCTCTCTCTTGTTTTTTCATCAAGTAAAATAGCTGGACTTTCTTCGATCAGCTTTTGGTGGCGACGCTGCATCGAGCAGTCACGCTCGCCGATGTGAAGTACATTGCCATGGCTATCGCCAATTACTTGAACTTCGATGTGGCGTGGGTTTAGGATATATTTTTCCATATACATTGTGCCATCGCCAAATGCACTCATCGCCTCGCTCTCAGCAGACCAAAATGCTTTTTCTAAATCAGCCTCTTTTTCAACCACGCGCATACCACGTCCGCCACCACCTGCAGCAGCTTTTAAAATGACTGGATAGCCGATCTTTTTAGCTAGCTCTTTTGCAGCTTTTGTGTCAGCCACAGCGCCGTCTGAGCCGGGAATGACTGGTACGCCAGCTCTTTGCATGACTTGCTTTGCCTTACTTTTATCGCTCATCAAAGCCATCGCAGCGACACTTGGTCCTATAAATTTGATCTTGTGATGTGAGCAAATTTCAACAAAATTTTGATTTTCACTTAAAAAGCCATATCCAGGAAAAATAGCGTCTGCTTCGCTGATCTCAGCTGCACTTATGATAGCTGGGATATTTAGATAGCTATCGCTTGAGCGCTCTTTACCGATGCAAATGGCCACGTCGGCGTATTTTACATAAAGTGCGTCTTTATCAGCGGTTGAATAAACTACAACGGCTTCTTTACCCATCTCCTTTATCGTTCGCAAAGCACGAAGAGCGATTTCGCCTCGGTTTGCGATTAAAATTCTTTTTAATTCCATTAATTTTTCTCCACGCCAAATAACGGCAATCCAAACTCAACTGGCTGTCCGTCAGAGACTAGCATCTCAGTGATCTGGCAGTCAAACTCAGCCTCGATCTCGTTCATGATCTTCATAGCCTCGATGATACCTACTACATCGCCTTTTCTTACTCTTTGACCTACTTTTACAAATGGAGCAGCACCTGGGCTTGGAGCAGCATAGAAAGTACCTACCATAGGAGATTTTATGCTATCTTTTGGCGAGTTTGCAGCTGGTTTTACCTCTGAATTAACGACTACATTTACAGGTGCTGGAGCTGGTGCTTGTGCTGCTGGTTTAGCAGGCGCGCAATAATCTGAAAATTTTTCAAGCTCTACCTCAAAATCACCACTTTTTATTTTGATATGATTCATCTCCATATCATTAAAAAATTCGATAAGCTCTTTTATATCTTCTTTTTTCATAGAAATTTCTCCTAAATTTTTATATAAGCGTCTAATTGTAGCGAAAATTAGATAAAAAATTTTTTTATGAAGCAAAAACGAGAACTCAAAGCTACTCTTTTTTGCTAAGTTATTTTTCAGTAATAATTATCTTAATACCTTTAGTATCAACTAAACTTTCATCGATGATGATCTCATCTATCTTTGCTGCTCTTATCACGCCACTTTTTGGATTTTTTATGCTTTTTATCGCTCCGCTTGTGCTTACATCGACACTTGAATATTCAAACGCAAGACTCGTATCCATAAAAATGCAATCTTTCACGACCAAATTTTCCACGTAGCAAAGCGCTTGCAAGCTCTTTATCGTGCAGTTTATGAGTGTCACATTTTTCGCGTTCCAGGCTAGGTACTCGCCTGAGATGAGGCAGTTTTGCGCGACCACGTTTTCGCAGTTCCAAAAGGCATCTTTTGAGATGAGTTTTGAGTTTGTGATGCGAAGATTTTTGCAACTATCAAAGCAGTAGTTGCCGTCTAAATTTAGCCCATCAACCTCTAAATTTTCACTATTTGCCCCGAAGTAATCCCCTTTTGCAAAGACGTTTTTTATCTTCACGTCCACGCACCCCCAAAGTGTCTCGGCGGCATCTGAGAAATTTACATTTTCAAGTGAAATTTGCGAGCTTTTTCTAAAACTTTTTGGCGCATTTATGAGCACGTCTTTGAAGCTTAAATTTGTACTGTACCACATGCCAGCCCTTGCTAGAGGCTCCAAGTATCCGCCATTTAGCGTGATGTCGCTTGCGTACCAAAGTGGATATTTGTAGGCAAAAACGCACTCATTTAGCTTTAAATTTGAGCTGTGTTTTAGCGGTGACTCGCCATCTTTAAAGATGCAGTTAATAAAATTTATCCCCTTTGCCCCAAACATCGCTCGTTCTCCTGTGAAAATTTCAGCGTTTCTCTCTTGCATTTTTGTCCTTTATTAAATTTTTCTCTCAAAATTATACTGATTTTCTCAAAATTTATTGCAAAGTGCCATTAAATTTACTTTAAAGACGCAAAGCGTTATAATCGCCCCAAAAAAGGAGCAAAAATGGGTTTAAAATCAGACTCTTGGATAAGGAAAATGTCGGTTGAAAAGAACATGATCGTGCCATTTGCCGAGGAGCAAGTGGGCCGTGGCGTCGTTAGTTACGGTGTTTCTAGCTATGGCTATGATATCCGCGTGGGCGATGAGTTTAAAATTTTCACAAACATCGGCGGAACCGTCGTTGATCCAAAGAATTTTGATGAGAAAAATGTGGTCGATTTTAAGGGCGATGTCTGCATCGTGCCGCCAAATTCTTTTGCTTTGGCACGCACGATCGAGTACTTCAACATGCCTGATAACGTGCTAGCGATCTGCCTTGGCAAGAGCACATACGCAAGGTGCGGCATCATCGTAAATGTGACGCCTTTTGAGCCGGGATTTAAGGGGCATATCACGATAGAGATCTCAAACACGACGCCACTTCCTGCGAAGATCTACGCAAATGAGGGCATCGCACAGGTACTATTTATCGAAGGTGATGAGCCTTGCGAGGTGACTTATGCTGATAAAAACGGCAAATACCAAGCCCAAGAAGGCATCACACTGCCTAGAATTTTGAAGTAATTTTCATGCCTTTGCGACTTTGCAAAGGCTAAATTTATCTCCCACTTTTTACGAAAAACCCTAAACAATAACGAAATTTTGACGAAATAGAAGCTAGAAAGAGCAGAGCTTTGATAAATAAATTTTAAATTTGGCACAGCTTTTGCTTAAATTTTTAGTGTTTTAATACTATACTTAGCATATTTTTTAAGGATATTCATGTCGGATAAAAAAAAGACAATAGAAAGAAATTTAAGTGGGATAACAAACCCTATTTTTGAAAAAAATCTTCAAGCACTATTTCAACAAGATGAGGTCTTGGCTGCTAGACTTTTTGGTATGAATATACAAACTAAATACGAAATCGTTCTAGATAAAAGTGATCCAATACGCATAAATATCATCAATAAAGAATCTAATGAAACAATATATAAAGATCCGGTTGAAGAAATTAGTAAAATGCTTGATGATATAGAAAAAAAATATAAAAGATATCCAGGACTTTTTTTTTATGGCTTAGGAACTGGTATATTTTATAAAGCTTTGGCAAAAAACAAGACTCATAAAAAAATTGTTATCATAGAACCAGAACTTGAAATCATACATCTTGTTTTAAATATTATTGATATATCAGATGAGCTTAAAGATGAACAAATTGTTCTTTTTTATTCCGAATTTGCTGCATATGTACAGTTTTACTATCTTGTGTCGCATAGTGATTTAGATATATATGCTAAAACTTATAGCTTAATAATCCACTCTAACTATTATGATAATTTTGCAGATGACTATATCAAAATAAATAAAGATATAACAAGAGCCTTTTCTCAAAATGTCGTTTCCCATGGAAATAGCATAGATGATCTTCTAATAGGCACAAAACAGCATATCGAGAATCTACCTCATATGCTTACTAATTACTGCTATACAAACTTAGTTAAAAAAAGACATGGTCTTATGGATACAGCAATCATTGTTTCAACAGGTCCAAGCCTAGATAAACAGTTAGAAACACTTAAAAAATTTGCACCTTATGTAAGCATTATAAGTGTCGATGCATCCTATCCAATACTCGCAAGAAATGACATAAAGCCAGATTATGTAACATCAATTGAACGAATGGTACCTACTTCTACATTTTTTGAAAAAAAGCACCCTGGATTTGATGATGATATAAATTTTATTGTAGCTTCAGTGACACACAGCCAAACTGTAAAAAATATATTACCTAGACGTTTAGTGCTTACGATGAGGCCTCAACAAGAAGAAAAAATGTTTAGACTCAACAAATATGGATATCTTGGCGTCGGACATAGTTGTGCAAATATGGCTTACCAGCTAGCGTATGTCTTAGGGCATAAAAATATTATTTTTATAGGTCAAGATCTTGCTTTTGGTAAAGATGGTGCAAGTCATGCCAAAGGTCACACTATCGCTCAGCCGGACGAAAACTTATACACCACTGCATATGGTGGTGAAGGAGAAGTAAGAACTACTTATGTATGGATGCTATTTAAAAATCAATTTGAAAATGATATCAAGCAAGCTAAATTAGAAGATATAAAATCATATAACTGCACTGAAGGTGGAGCTAGAATAAATGGTGCCATAGAGAAACCTTTTTTAGAAGTTATGAATGAGCTTTGCAAAGGTAAAAAAGTTAAAAATTTACCAAATATCAAAAAAGATAGCGATAAAGTAGCTAACAAAAATTTGTTAAAAGCCTATGAAGTAATACAAAACAAAATAAGAGTTCAAACACAAGCTAAAGAAAAAATAGAAAAAGTATTTTTAGAACTAACTCCAAAAATTGATAATTTTATGCTTTTAAGAGATAAGAATGAAATAAATACAAAGCATTTTAAACAGCTTGTAGGGATATCAAACAAGATAGATAAGCTTAAAAATTGTATATCTCATAAAAAGTATATGAGATATAT
Source organism: Campylobacter concisus (assembly GCF_003049085.1). Classification (NCBI taxonomy): domain Bacteria; kingdom Pseudomonadati; phylum Campylobacterota; class Epsilonproteobacteria; order Campylobacterales; family Campylobacteraceae; genus Campylobacter; species Campylobacter concisus. The sequence goes on along the minus strand of NZ_PIQX01000005.1, from coordinate 55,234 downwards.
AGAAAATATTTTTGCTATCTCGACTTATTATCAAGAACTAGAGCTTGCCAAAGTATCAGTAGCACCAAGCGATACAGACGAAGAAAAAACTAATAAATTAGTTGAATGGATAGAATTTCATAAATACTGGCTATTTTCAGCAGCTGGCGGTATAAATGCGGATATAGAAACAACAAAAGAAGCCTCAAAACCTCTTATAAAAGAGCTTAAAAAACGTGGCATCTTTCCAAAAAAAGACTAAAGCATGGATATATTAAGCTTAATAGGACGCACGAAAAATCTCTTTGAAGATGACATAAATGCGCTTGGTAAAGACTTAAAAGAGATAGTTTCAAGTTCGAGCTTTCTAGTTATTGGTGGTGCCGGTTCTATCGGTTCAGCCGTGACAAAAGAAATTTTTATAAGAGATCCAAAAAAACTATACGTCGTTGATATCTCTGAAAATAACCTTGTCGAGCTAGTGCGTGACATAAGAAGCGAGTTTGGATATATAAATGGCGACTTTAAAACTTTTGCCATAGATGTTGCAAGTGCTGAGTTTGACGCACTTGTGTCACAAAGTGGCGGATTTGACTACGTGTTAAATTTATCAGCTCTAAAGCATGTTAGAAGTGAAAAAGATCCGTTTACGCTTATGAGGATGCTCGAAACAAACATCTTTAATACCGACAAAACGCTAATGCAAGCCTTTAGTATGAAGTCAAAAAAATACTTTTGTGTTAGCACCGATAAGGCTGCAAACCCTGTAAATTTAATGGGAGCTAGCAAGCGCATCATGGAGATGTTTACGTTTAGACACTCCTTAAATATAGACGTTTCGATGGCTAGATTTGCAAACGTGGCATTTAGTGATGGCTCACTTCTTTTTGGTTTTCAAAAACGCATAGAAAAGTCTCAGCCCATAGTCGCCCCAAATGACGTCAGGCGCTATTTTTTAATACCAAAAGAGAGCGGCGAGCTTTGTCTTTTAAGCACCATTTTTGGTGAAAATAGAGATATATTTTTCCCAAAACTAGATAAAAATTTAGACCTTATAACATTTAGCGAGATAGCCAAGCGCTACTTGGCTAATTTAGGATACGAGCCATTTTTATGTGAAAATGAGGAGGAGGCCAGAAAGCTTGCAAAAGAGCTTCCAAAAGATGGCTTTTACCCTTGCCTTTTTACGCCTAGCGACACGACTGGAGAGAAGGACTATGAGGAGTTTTTTGTTGACGGTGAGAGGCTTGATATGCAAAGGCTTCAAAATATTGGTATCGTCAAAAATGATGCAAATTTTGACAGCAAAAAGCTAGAAATTTTTAAAAACAATATCTTAAATTTAAAATCAAGCTTGACATGGAGCAAAGAGGAGATTTTGCGCGAAGTTTTCGAGCTCATACCAAATTTCATGCATAAAGAAACAGGAAAATATCTCGATGAGAAAATGTGATTTTGACGAGGTTTTGAACTTTATAAAAAGCACCTTTGGCAAGGACAAAGTCCCACTTCACGAGCCTAAATTTATAGGCAACGAGAAAAAATATCTGCTTGAATGCATCGACTCTAGCTTTGTCTCAAGTGTCGGTAAATTTGTAGATGAGTTTGAAAGCAAGCTAGCTCAAATGGTTGGTGCTAAATTCGCAGTTGCTACGACAAATGGCACCTCTGCGCTTCATATCTGCCTAAAACTAGCTGGTGTTGGCCAAGATGACGAAGTGATCACACAGCCAGTTACCTTTATAGCCACTTGCAATACCATTAGCTACCTTTTTGCAAAGCCAGTTTTTGTGGATGTCGACCTTGACACGCTTGGTATGTCGCCAGCAGCGCTTAGCGAGTTTTTAGAGAAAAACTGCAAGCTAAAAGGCGGCAAATGTGTAAATAAAACTAGCGGCAGGATAGTACGTGCCTGCGTGCCTATGCATACTTTCGGGCTACCCTGCAAGATAGATGAGATAGCTGAAATTTGCAAGCGTTGGAATATCGTTTTGGTAGAAGATAGCGCCGAGAGCCTTGGCAGCTACTATAAAGGCACTCATACAGGGAATTTTGGCAAGCTTGCAGCGATGAGCTTTAATGGCAATAAGATCGTTACCAGCGGAGGTGGCGGAGCTATCATCACAAACGATGAGGAGATAGCAAGGCATGCTAAATTTATCACCACCACAGCCAAAGTGCCACATCCTTTTGAATATCGTCACAGCGAGATCGGCTACAACTACCGCTTACCAAATTTAAATGCGGCCCTGCTTGTGGCGCAGCTTGAAAATTTGGAGCTATTTTTAAAGAGTAAACGTGAGCTAGCGATGATCTATAAAGAGTATTTTTCTAAATTTGATGATGTGAAATTTATAGATGAGCCAGCGGGCGCTAGGTCAAATTTTTGGTTAAATGCGGTTCTTTTTGATAGTCACGAAAAAAGAGATGAGTTCTTGAAATTTAGCAATGAAAATGGCGTTTTTACACGTCCTATCTGGCAGCTCATGAATGAGCTTGATATGTTTAAGGAGTGCCAAAGAGATGAGCTAAAAAATGCTAAATTTCTAAGCGATAGGATAGTAAATATTCCAAGTAGTGCAAGGGTGTAGCTTATGTATATGCAAAATAATATAAGGAGATTAGCATGAAACTAAAGATGGGTTATTTTGCAGATGGTATTTGGAGCCATAACGCATTTGATAAGCTTATTAAAGACAAAGATATAGAAATAAAATTTATCTGTGCTAGATATGATTCAAATGATGAAAAACTTCTAAATTATGCAAACGAATTTAAAATTGACTATTTAAAGCATAAAGATATAAATTCTGATGAGTTTATTGACAGAATTAAAGAATATGATTGTGATTTGTTTGTATCAATGTCTTTTAATCAAATTTTTAAACCCAATATTATAAATTTGCCAAAATATAAAACTATAAATTGCCACGCAGGTAAATTGCCGTTTTATCGAGGTAGAAATATCCTAAACTGGGCTTTGATAAATGACGAAAAAGAATTTGGAATAACTGTACATTATATAGATACTGGTATAGATACCGGCGACATAATCTTGCAAAAATGTTTTACTATAACAGACAACGATGACTACAAAAGCATACTGACAAAAGCGCATAGTGAGTGTGCGAACATACTATACCAAGCGATATGTTTATTTAAAAATGGTAAAGCAGAGTCCAAAAAACAAGAGGGTGTTGGGTTTTACTGCTCAAGACGTATAGAAGGCGACGAAAATTTAAATTTTAACCAAACAAGTAGAGAAGTATTTAATTTTGTACGTGCCATTTGTTATCCGGCTATAGCAGCAAGGGCATTTTTAAATGGTAAAGAGATGAAAATAAATAAAGTAGAGCTTATAAAGGATGCACCGCTATACAAATGCATACCTGGCGCGATCTTGTGTAAAGATGGAGATTCTTTTTTGGTTAAAACACGAGATAGCTTTATAAAAGTTGTAGAGTATGAGTATGCTGGAAAGATAAAAGTAGGAGATAGATTTGATGTCAAATAGGGTTTTTATCATAGCTGAGGCTGGGGTTAATCACAATGGCGATATAAATTTAGCCAAAAAACTGATCGATGTAGCAGCCAGAGCTGGCGCTAACGCGGTAAAATTTCAAACCTTTAAAGCTCAAAACCTAGTTTCAAAAAACGCACAAAAGGCTAACTATCAAAAACAAACTACCGATAAAAATGAAAGCCAGTTTGAGATGATAAAAAAGCTTGAATTAAATGAGGATATGCATAAAGAGCTCATAGCCTACTGCAAAGAAAAAAATATCACATTTCTCTCAACTCCTTTTGACGGCGACAGCATAAAGCTTCTTCATGAGCTTGGGCTTAGTACATTTAAAATCCCAAGTGGCGAGATAACAAATTTACCCTATCTTAGGCAGATAGGTGGCTTAAATAAAAAGATCATTCTCTCAACTGGCATGGCAAATTTAGGCGAGGTGGAAGCCGCGATAGAAGTACTTGTAAAAAGCGGCACGAAACGTGAAAATATAAGCCTTCTTCATGCAAATACGCAGTATCCAACGCCGATGGAGGATGTAAATTTAAAGGCGATGATAACTCTAAAAAATGCCTTTGGGCTTGAGGTCGGATATAGTGATCATACGCTTGGCATTGAGGTCGATATCGCAGCGGTTGCCATGGGTGCAAAGATCATAGAAAAGCACTTTACGCTTGATAAGAGCATGCCTGGACCTGACCACAAGGCTAGCCTTGAGCCAGATGAGCTAGTGGCGATGGTTAGAGCTATTAGAAATATAGAACTAGCGCTTGGAGACGGACTTAAGCACTTTAGCAAAAGTGAGAGAGAAAATATAAAAATAGCTAGAAAGTCGATCGTAGCAAAGTGTGATATAAAAAAAAGCGAAATTTTTAGCGAACAAAATATCTGTGTAAAACGCCCGGGAGATGGCATAAATCCTATGAGGTGGGATGAGGTGATCGGACAAATTTCACAAAAAGATTATAAACAAGATGATCTGATATGAGAAAAATTTGTATAGTGACAAGCACCAGAGCTGAATATGGCCTACTTTACTGGCTCTTAAAAGAAATTGAGGCAGATAGTGAGCTTGAGCTTCAGCTTATTGTCACTGGCATGCACCTAAGTCCTGAGTTTGGACTCACATACAAAGAGATTGAAAAAGAATTTAAGATAGATAAAAAGATAGAAATTTTAGGCTCTTCGCACTCAAAGCTTGATATATGCACTGAGATGGCAAAGGTTTATGAAAAATTTGCCCCAGCTTTTAGCGAACTTAAACCAGATATATTGGTGCTTCTTGGCGATAGATACGAGATATTTGGCGTAGCTGGCGTAGCTGGTATCATGCAAATACCAATAGCACACATACATGGTGGAGAAACTACTCAAGGGGCATTTGATGAGGCTTTTAGGCACAGCATAACAAAGATGAGCCATATTCATTTTGCAGCTACAAGAGAGTATGCAAATCGTATAATCCAGCTAGGAGAAGAACCTAGCAGAGTCTTTAATGTCGGCGGTCCTGGCATTGAAAATATAAAAAAGCTAAATTTACTAAATAAAGATGAGTTTGAAAAGTCTATAAATTTTAAGCTTGCTAAAAAAAATATACTAATCACATTTCATCCGGTAACACTTGAAAATAGTAGTGCAAAAGAGCAATTTAGCGAGCTTTTAAAAGCAATAGATGAGTTAAAAGATACAAATTTTATCTTTACGAAGGCAAATAGCGATACAGATAGTGATGTGATAAATAACATGATAGACGAGTATGTGAGTAAAAATTCACAAAAAGCTGTGGCATTTGCTTCACTTGGACAGCTGAGATATCTAAGTGCGATAAAATTTGTTGATATAGTCCTAGGGAATAGCTCAAGTGGCCTTTCAGAAGTCCCAAGCTTTAAAAAGGCCACCATAAATATAGGCGACCGCCAAAAAGGACGTGCAAAAGCTAGCAGTGTGATAGACGTTAGGCCCGTTAAAGAAGAAATTTTAGCCGCTATCAAAAGGGTATGTTCAAAAGAATTTGAGCAAGTTTTAAAAGATACTACCAATCCATATGATGGTGGTAATTCAAGCAAAAAAATGGTTAAAATTTTAAAAGAGATCGAGCTTGATGATATTTTGAAAAAGAAATTTTATGATATAGGTTTGAAATGAGAATAGTAAACGATATAAAGCTAAGCGTAAATTCAACCATAAAAGACGCCCTACAAACAATCAATAATGGTGGGCTCCAAATAGCTATCGTCGTGGATGAAAACGATAGCCTTGTAGGTACAGTAACAGATGGGGATATTAGGCGTGGACTATTAAATGGTCTTGATCTAAATAGCAATATAAATCTTATAGTGCACAAGAGTCCAAGTATTGCAAATGTTGGCGACACAAAAGAGTCAATACTAAAAATAGCACTTGCAAAAAAGCTTCATAAAATCCCACTAATAGATGAACTTGGAAAGCTAGTTGGCATAGAAGATATCGAAGATATTATAAAACCGGCCAGTAAAACAAACAAAGTCATTTTAATGGTAGGAGGCCTTGGTACTAGGCTTAGACCGCTTACGCAAGATACTCCAAAGCCAATGTTAAAGGTCGGAAACAAGCCGATACTTCAAACGATAGTTGAGAAATTTGCAGAGTATGGCTTTGTAAATATCACGATGTGTGTAAATTTTAATGCAGACATCATCAAGGACTATTTTGGTGACGGCAAAGAATTTGGAGTAAACATCGACTACATTTTGGAGCAAAAAAGAATGGGTACAGCAGGTGCATTAAGCCTACTTAAAGAGCGACCAAACGAACCATTTTTTGTAATGAATGGCGATCTTCTTACAAATGTAAATTTCGAGCATATCTTTAACTACCACACACTAAATAAAGCGACGGCTACAATGTGCGTCAGGGAGTATGACTATGAGGTTCCTTACGGCGTGGTAAAAATGAATGACAACAAGATAGTAGAGATCTCAGAAAAACCGGTGCAGAAATTTTTTGTAAGTGCTGGGATATATATGCTCTCGCCAGAAATTTTAGATCTAATACCACAAAATGAGTTTTACGATATGCCGACTCTTTTTGAAAAAGCAATAAGCCAAGGTAAAAACGTAATCTCGTTTCCTATACATGAGTACTGGATCGATATAGGCCGCTTAGAAGAGTATCAAAAAGCAAATGAAGAATACGCAAAAATATTTTGATGAGGCATTTTAGATGAAAGCTCTTATCTTAGGCTATGGTTCGATTGGTAAAAGGCATTACGAAGTATTGGAAGCTTTACCGCAGATAGATGAGATCTGCCTCGTTACTAGCCAAAATGTAGCCAATAAAATTTGTTACAAAAGTTTAGAAGAAGTCTCAAATTTAGACAAGTTTGACTACTTTGTCATAGCAACTCCCACATTTTTACATTTGCAAAATTTAAAATTTCTAGACGAGAAAGTAAAAGATAAAATAATACTTTGTGAAAAGCCTTTGTTTGAGAAATTTTACGATTTTACACCAAAAAACAATAAAATTTTTGTAGGCTACGTGCTTAGATTTCATCCACTTTTACAAAAACTAAAAGAGTTTTTGGAGAGTGAAAAAATTTTGTACATAAATGCTAGTTGTGGACAGTATCTACCAAGCTGGAGGAATGAAGACTATAGAAAATGTTATAGTGCTAGCAAAGAAAAAGGCGGTGGGGTTTTGCTAGATCTTAGTCATGAGTTAGACTATACCATATGGCTGTGTGGCAAATTTAAGAGCGTAAAAAGCTTTCAAAATAAAATCTCAAATTTGCAGATAACAAGCGATGATTTATGTTTGATCTTTGGCAAAACAGATAATAATGTAGTAGTCAATATAAGCATTGATTATCTAAGCCATATGACGCATAGAAACGTGCGAGTGGAGTGCGAAGGCTCCACTTATGAGCTTAATTTCATAAAAGGTACTCTCATAAAACAAGATATCAATAGGCAAATTTTTAACATGCCAAATTTGGCAAGAAATGAGATGTTTTTAGCTATGCATAAAGATGTCTTGGGTGAGCAAAGATACGTTTGTGGCTTTAGTGAAGGACAAGATACTATGGGCGTAATAGATCAAATTCAAAGGCAAAATAATGAGTAATGTTTTATGTACGATATGTGCGAGAGGCGGTAGCAAGGGTGTAAAAGGGAAAAATGTACGTGAGCTTTGTGGAAAACCCCTTATCGCTTACACCATAGAGCAAGCCAGAGAGTCAAATTTATTTGAACATATAGTAATTAGTACTGATAGCGATTTGATCGCAGAAACGGCAGTAAAATACGGCGCAGAAGTCTTTTTTAAAAGAGATGCTGCTATGGCCAGCGATACAGCTGGAAAGCTTGATGTGATAAAAGATGCTTTTTTAAAAAGTGAACAACATTATGCGCAAAAATTTGATTATGAGATCGATCTTGATGCAACAGCTCCACTTCGTGATGTGAGCGATATCATAAACGCTTACAATCAGTTTCTGCGCGATGAAAATGACAATCTAATAACTGCAATGCCAAGCAGAAGAAGTCCGTACTTTAACTTGGTTGAAATTTATCCTGATGGACATGTGGGGCTTGCGAAAACTTTAGCAAAAGCTATTGTAAGACGACAAGATGCACCAAAGACTTATGATATGAACGCTTCTATCTATATCTGGAAACGTGAAGCCTTACTAAATAACGATACATTGTTTTTGCCAAAAACTGGGCTTTATGTGATGAGTGAAGACAGATCAATCGATATAGATTGTGAACTGGATTTTAAATTTGTAGAGTTTTTAATGAAGGAAAAAAATGCTAACAGATAAAGTCATAGTAGTAACGGGAGGGGCTGGTAGGATAGGAAGTGCTTTCATAAGAGCCATCGCTAGTCAAAACGGAGTTGGAGTAATAGCAGAAGTCGACACAAAAAGAGCAAATTTACTAAAAGATGAGATAAAAACCTCAAACAAAGATGCGAAAATCGAAGTTTTACAAATTGACATCAGTGACGTAAATTCTGTTAATGAAGCCATAAATTTCTTACACTCAAAATATGGCCACATAGATGCACTGGTAAATAACGCCTATCCAAAAAATAAAAATTACGGTAAGAAATTTTTTGAGATAGATATGAATGATTTCAATGCCTTCTTAAATTTACACCTTGGCGGATACTTTAATATCTCGCAAAATTTTATAAAATACTTTTTAGAGCAAGGTCACGGTAATATCATAAATATCTCATCTATACAAGGTATCGGAGCTCCTGCTTTTGAGACCTACGAGGGAACAAATATGCACTCTCCTGTCGAATATACAGTAGTAAAACATGGCCTTCTTGGCATGACAAAATACATGGCAAAGATGTTTAAAAAAGACAATATCCGCGTAAATTCTATAAGTCCTGGAGGAATTTTAGATGGACAGCCTGAGCCATTTTTAAGCCAATATAAAAAAAGATGTGGCATGAAAGGAATGCTTGATGCAAATGATATTTGCGGTGCTTTGATTTATTTACTAAGTGATGTATCAAAATATGTAAATGGACAAAATATTGTAGTTGATGATGGATTTAGTTTATAATTTAAAGCCTTAGTTTATTGCTAAGGCTTTAAAGCATCAAATTTAGCATGAGTATTTTAAAAGCTCATATACAAAGTTTAAGATATTTTATTGATTGCAAAAGTATAAAACCCCAAAGTTAGAACTTTGGGGCGTGGGTTTGCGTATTGTAAAAGCATTAACACTCTTAAGGCTTTGTTACTACGACAAAGCCTCTATCTAAAACCTTAATGAAACTATTGTAGAAGCTTCATTACGTTTTGTTGTACGCTGTTTGCTTGACTCATAGCATAAGCACCTGATTGAGCTAGGATGTTATGTTTTGAGAAGTTAGCAGACTCGCTAGCAAAATCAACATCTCTGATTTGAGATTCTGCTGATTTTACGTTAACTTGAGTTACAGTGATGTTATTAACTGTAGCTTGAAGTTGATTTTGAACTGAACCAAGGTCTGAACGAACTTGATCAAGTGTTTTTTGAGCAGACTCAGCGATACTCATAACAGCCATCGCGCCACGAAGTGTCATAACACCAGCAGATTGAGCTACTGATAAAGCTTTACTCATTCTTTGGAAGCCCATAGCAGTTGCTAGGGTTTTATCTATTTGGCCTCTTATGTCTCTTAGAGATACTGATTGTTGAGCACCACCATCAGCAGAGAATGCTATTGACAATTTAGTAGCACCGCCACCTTCTAGTTTAATATCTCTACCATCAAGACGAACCAAATTTAGTCTTCCAACAAAGCCTTTTGTTAAATTGTTACCTTTTCCGCCAAGTCCTTTCTCAATGTCTGTACCAGTTGCAACTATAGCACGACCATCACGGCTTGTTAGTACCATTTTGCCTGTTTCAGCATCAACAGAAGCTTCAACACCAGTTTGATCTTTTACAGAGTTGATAGCATTTACTAGTGCACCGTTTGCATCATTTGCTTTAACCTCTAGGTCGCCGATTTTAACGCCGTTGATTGTTAAAGATTTAATTAGACCACCAGCAATAGCAACACTAGCTTTCCAAGTAACATCAGCTGTCGCTCTAACACCAGTTTTATCAGCAACTTTATTAATATTCTCAGCTAGAGCACCAAGTCCTTTACCTATACCTGTTGAAATAGTAGCAGCTGTAACGCCAACATCATTTACACCATCAACGTTTAAGAATTTAAGCTTTACTTCACCCATAGCGGTAAGTAATTTTGAACTCTCAAAACGTGTAAGGCCGATCTTATCAGATGTAGTCGCACCAATACTTGCTTTAACAGTTTGGTTTGAGTAAGCACCTATTTGGAATTCTTTATTAGAGAATGTTCCGTTTAGTAGTTGCTGACCGTTAAATGAAGTAGTGTTACCGATATTGTCAAGCTCTTCCATTAGACGAACGATATCAGCTTGCAATGCTTGGCGTGATTGAGTTGTTTGGCCGTCTTGAGCTGATTGAGTAGCTTTTGTCTTGATAGTATCAAGAATTTTTAGCTGCTCGTCCATAGCTTTATCGGCAACTTGAATGATACCAATAGCATCATTACCGTTTGCAATAGCTTGACCTAAAGCTGAAGCTTGACTTCTTAAGCTATCTGCAATAGATAGACCTGAAGCATCATCTGCAGCTGTTTGAATCCTAAGACCTGAGCTAAGTTTGTTAAGTGACTTAGATAGGTCAACATTGTTGCTAACTGCGTTAGCGTGTGTGTTAAGTGCGTTTACGTTTGTGTTAATACGAAAACTCATTGTAAATCCTTTTAATTTTTTAGTTACGACTTCTTGTCGCACAAAAACTATATCGTGAAATTTTCTAAAAACTTTATAGGCATGAATGAAAAATTTTTAAAATAATGAAGACGGATTTGATTTTTACACCTTGATACTTTAAAAATTATTTTTGCTACAATTACGCCAAAAAATACAAAGGCTATAATATATAATGAAAAGCTTAATCATCGTGGAATCTCCCGCAAAAGCAAAGACTATCAAAAATTTCTTAGACAAAAGCTACAACGTCATCGCCTCAAAAGGTCACATCAGAGACCTGCCAAAAACGAGCTTTGGTATCAAGATAGAGGATGATAAATTTACCCCAGAGTATCGCATCAGCAGCGATCACTCCGCCATCGTAAAAGAGATAAAAGAGCTTGCCAAGGGTGCTGATGAAATTTACCTCGCGACTGATGAGGATAGAGAGGGTGAGGCGATCGCATTTCACATCGCAAATGCCATCGGCAAGGAGCCAACCAGCCTGCCTCGCATCGTCTTTCACGAGATCACCAAAAGCGCCATACAAAACGCTCTAAAAAGCCCAAGACACATCGATATGAATAGCGTCAATGCCCAGCAAACAAGGCGCTTGTTAGACCGCATCGTTGGCTACAAGCTAAGCCCGCTTTTAAATTTAAAGATACAAAAAGGACTAAGCGCTGGCCGTGTGCAAAGTGCAGCTCTAAAGATAATAGTTGACCGTGAGCGTGAAATCCAGGCATTTAAGCCAGTTGAATACTACACCATTGACACCGTTTTTAAAAAAGACTTAGACGCTGAGCTAATTAAATTTGAAAACCAAAAGATCGAGAAGCTCACTATCCAAAACCCAGACCGTGCAAAATACATCATCGAAAATTTACAAAATGAGAAATTTAGCGTCCGTGAGATCGAGAGCAAGGATAGAAAGATCCAGCCAAGCCCGCCATTTATGACCTCAACACTTCAGCAAAGTGCGAGCAACCGCCTTGGCTTTAGCCCTAAAAAGACGATGATGATCGCTCAAAGCCTCTATGAGGGCGTGCAAACAAACGAAGGCTTCATGGGTGCGATCACTTACATGAGAACGGACAGCTTAAATTTAGCCAAAGAGGCCGTTGCAGCCGCTAGAGAGCATATATTGCAAAACTACGGCAAAGAGTATCTGCCGGCCAAAGCGATAAGCTACACGACAAGCTCAAAAGGCGCGCAAGAAGCCCACGAAGCGATTCGCCCTACAAATTTAAACTTCACACCGCAAATTGCTGCTAAATTTCTAGAAAAGGATGCGCTAAAACTCTACACACTCATCTACAATAGATTTTTAGCCTGCCAAATGAGCGCATGTGTGAGCCAAACGCAAAATGTCTATGTCGCAAGCGAAAAAGGCGAGTTTAAGATAAGCGGCAGAAAGGTACTATTTGACGGCTTTTACAAGGTTTATGGCGAGCTTGATAAGGATAAAATTTTGCCAAATTTAAAAAAGGGCGACGAGATGAGCTTGCAAAGCATAAAAAGCACGCAAAATTTCACCGAGCCACCAGCTAGGTACTCAGAAGCTGGCCTTGTTAAAAAGCTTGAAAGCCTTGGCATCGGCCGCCCAAGTACCTATGCACCGACTATCACGCTGCTAACCTCAAGAGACTACGTGAGAGTCGAGAAAAAGCAGCTCATACCAAACGAGATCACATTTAGCATGATAGGCGTTTTGGAGGAGCACTTTAGCAATATCGTTGATAGCGAATTTACCTCACATCTTGAAGAAAAGCTCGATGAAATCGCACTTGACAAGGCCGACTGGCAAAAGGTACTAAGCGACTTTTACTATCCATTTATGGAAAAAATTAGCGCTGGCAAAACTGGCATAAAAAGCCTAAAAATAGCCACTCCGATCGGTGAGAAGTGTCCAGAGTGCGGAAGTGAGCTAGTGCTTAGAAAGGGCAGATACGGCGAGTTTATCGCTTGCTCAAATTTCCCAAAATGCAAATACTCAAGAAATATCGCAAAAGATAATGAAAAGAGCGCAGAGGCAGGCGCTACTACTGCGGCAGCTAAACCAAAACGTGAGCTTAAAAAGCTTGATGTGCCGTGTCCAAAATGTGGTGGTGAGATCGTCGAGAGATTTAGCAGGCGCGGTAAATTTTACGGATGTGCCAACTATCCAAAATGCGACTTCGTCTCAAACTACGAGCCAGTTGAGCAAAAATGCGACGAATGTGGCGGCGATATGATCAAAAAAGAGCTTAAAAAAGGTACATTTATAGAGTGCACAAAGTGCAAGAAAAAGACGCTTATTTCTGAAAACTAAAAATTTCTAGCCAAATTTGAGCCCCTTGAGCCTAAATTTGGCTTTTATAAATTTAGACTTTAAATGCCTGATACCACCGCTAAGCTTAGCCAGCATAAAGGGAAAAACTCGTCACCAACTGCACTCAGTTAGAGGGTAGCTTCACATCGTAGCACTCACTTTTTGGGCTTTTTGGCAAGCTCAGACCCTACTAATTTTAAAAACTACCTTTTTATAAGAAAAAGTAATGTCATAAAATTTAAGCTTTTTGCATAGTTTTTAATAAATTTATATCGTGGAGCAAATTTTAAAATCTTATTCGCATGGCTTAACAACTTACTAAATTTAGAAGTGTGATGTGCTTACTCATAAATTTTAAAATTTATCTGACGCCTACCAGATATACGAACTCGTGCAGTGCAAAATTGCTATCACTTGCACTTCTAACGTGCGAAGGGTTTAGAGGATTAAATGAGGATAAAGGGACAGCTCTTTGCTTCGTTAGCTCACAGCTACAAGCAAACCGTAACTCAAGCCCCTTTATCCCCCTTTGAATAAAAATAAATTTATACATTTCATCAAACTATTTTTACAAATTCATAAATCACCCTACTTAAATTTTAAACCTATCAAAGCTATAATACGCCCCAAAAAAGGATGAAAAATGAAAACAATTATGCTCTGTGCGATATGCTCAGTCACTCAAGGAAACTGCGCCGAGGACTGCGCTTATTGTACGCAAAGTGCCAAAGCTGGTGCCGATATCTCAAAATTTAAAGAAAAAAGTGTGCAACAGGTGGTGGACGAGGCAAAAATGGCTTATAAAAACCACGCTCTTGGCTTTTGTTTGGTCACAAGCGGTGCTAGACTAAATGACAAAAAGACCGACTATATCGCATCTTTAGCAAGAGCCGTGAGCAAAGAAGTGCCAAATTTGATGCTCATCGCATGTAACGGCATGGCGACTTACGAGCAGCTTAGCGAGCTTAAAAAGGCTGGCGTTTTTAGCTACAACCACAACCTTGAAACAAGCCGAGAATTTTTCCCAAAAATTTGTAAAACTCACACTTGGGACGAGAGATATCAGACAAATTTAGATGCAAAAAGAGCAGGTCTTATGCTTTGCACTGGTGGTATTTACGGCGTTGGCGAGAGTGAGGCTGATAGAGTGAGCTTTAGAGCTAGTCTAAAAGAGCTTGAGCCATTTTCGTCACCGATAAATTTTTTCATTAAAAATGAAGCATTGAGTCTTGATCTACCTCCTCTTAGTGCGGATGAAGCCCTAAAAATAGTGCGTGAGACCAAAAGAGATCTACCAGAAACTAGAGTCATGATAGCTGGTGGCAGAGAGAAAATTTTAGGCGATAGACAATACGAGATCTTTGAAAATGGCGCCGATGCGATCGTGATAGGTGACTATCTCACCGCAAAAGGTGAGAAAGCTAGCAAGGATATCGAGGAGCTTACAAAGCGCGGTTTTAGCTTCGCAAGTATCTGCCACTAATGCTTGCAAATTTACTTTTTGCAGGGCTTGGAGGCTTTATCGGAGCTGGATGTAGGTTCTTGGCTGGCGAGCTGCTAAAATTTAGCCACTTTCCGCTAGCTACGCTTGGTGTAAATGTGCTTGGCAGCTTTGTTATCGGCGTTTTGTTTTGTCTAAATTTAAGCCAAAGCGTGAGAGTATTTCTCGTTGTTGGTATACTTGGCGGATTTACAACATTTTCAAGCTTTAGCCTTGATAGCGTGAAATTTTTACTAGAAGGCGAGCTGGTAAAAGGCTTTTTAAATATCTTTTTAAACCTTGTCCTTTGCCTGCTTGCAAGCTATCTTGGAATTTTGCTTGGCAAAAATTTGTGAGGTTTTTAAGGCGTGTAGTAAAATAGCTTTGTTTGTGCCATTTTACAAATTTTAAAACTTTACTAGCTTGCCCTAGCATACTACTAATTTTAGGCTTCGCTTCATTTAGCACTAAATTTAGAGCCGTGATATGCTCGCTCATAAATTTTAAATTTGATAGGGTTTAACCGCATGTAGTGCGCTAGCACTGGAGCATGTCACCTCTAACGTTGTCGGGGTTAGGGGATCGTTAATGGGGAAGGGAGCGACTTCGTAATTCAAGCCTCTTCCCCCTTAACAAAGAAACAAAACTTTAAATTTCTAAAAACCTTAATTTATAAATTTTAAAATTCCATTCACTCGCAAGAATTGACTACTGATTTTGGGTCTTACAAAGCTTGCCACTAGAGCCGAAATTACTTGCTTATAAAATTTTAAAATTTGATAGAGTTTTAACCGCATGCAGTGTGCCAGCACTATTTCGTGCACTTTGAGCGTGTTAAGGGATTGGGGGGAGATAAGGGGATGGCTTCGTATCTGCCATGCAGTTGCGAGCTTGCGAAGCAAAATTCAAGCCCCTTTGCCCTCCCTTTTTTTAAGTAAATTTCATCAATCTATGTGCAAATTTTAAATTTCATTCACTCACAAGAATTGGCTACTAAAATTTGATGAAATTTGACAAAACCACATGCAGTGCAAAACACCACCACATCCACCTTTCTATCTAGCTTCTACCTTTGGCATCTGAAGCATAAAATTTCTAGCCTCACTTAAAAGTACAGGCTTAAGCCCATCTACCAGAGTTTTTGGATCATAAATTCTTTCATATGAAAGTATTAAGACTCCATCTTTTTTAAGTAAAAAGTGGATTATTTCTATATTTTTACTGCTAGTTTCATCTTTTATGAGAGCTAAAATTTGATCATTCTCTTCGCTATAAAGCACCTCTTTAGCCTCTTTTATCTTCTTTTTTAGCTTAGCAAGCATACTTTCACTTTTTATATTTTTGTCAAATTTCACTCTAAAGCTTACAAAATGCTCATCAAAATTTTCATTTTTTAAAAAGTAAAAACTCTCATCTTTGGCTGTATTTTTCTTATAAAAAATGCTTCCATCAAATTTAAAACTTTGAACCAAACTTAGCTCATCCCCAAAACTAAAAATTCCAAAAAATATCAAGACAAAAAATAGAAATTTACGCATAAATTTGCACTCCAAATTTTTAAAAATTTGTCGCCATTTTGCCCAAAAATCGCTTAGCTTAATCAAAAAATAACAAAGCTTTTTATACAATCAAACATTTTTAATTTAAGGATCTTTTTGCAATTACATCAAGCTAGCGAGCTTAGTATTCTTGTCGTTTTGGCATTTATCGTCTTTGCTTCGCCTTATATTTCTAAAATTTTACGCATTCCTGTCGCTCCTGCTGAGATAATACTTGGAGCACTGGCTAGCTACATCGGACTTGTCGGCGAGAATGAGATGTTTAAGCTAATTAGCGAAGTTGGTTTTTTCTTTTTGATGTTTCTAGCTGGCATGGAGATCGACCTTAGAATGCTTATAAACATTGACCGCAAAATTTTACGTCTGGGGCTTATCTATCTTGCGCTCATCTACTCGCTAGCAACCGCACTTACATTTAGTTTTGATCTTAGTTTGCTCTATATTATCATTATCCCGATAATGGCCGTTGGTATGATATTTACGCTATTTAAAGAGTATGGCAGAGATGTAAAATGGCTAAATTTAAGCATGCTTATTGCAACTATTGGTGAGCTAATAAGCATTACGCTTTTGACATTTATAGCAGCCTATTTGCAGTTTGGAGCTAGTATAAATTTATGGCTAACGATTGGCTATTTGATCTTATTTTTAGCCATCAGCGTACTTAGCTTTAAAATTTTAGATGTGCTTTTTTGGTGGTATCCAGGGCTTAAAGTGATCCTTATGCCACACTATGACAAGGACGAAAAAGATATTAGACTAAGTATTGCGGTGTTTTTTTCGATGATTGCGCTTATGCTTTATTTAAATTTAGAAGTTGCCTTTGGTGCGTTTATCGCAGGTATGTTTATAGCGACATTTTTTGATCATAAAAAAGACTTACCGCACAAGCTTTCAAGCTTTGGATTTGGTTTTTTGGTACCGATATTTTTTATACACATAGGCTCAACCTTTAAGCTCTCAAGCCTAAGCTCAAATGAAGTGATAAAAGATGCTATTTTTATATTTTGTGCGATGCTTACCACAAGGCTTTTTTCAAGTGTGTTATTTGTAGGGAAATTAGGATTTAAAGGAATATTTTTGTTTTCTCTCTCACAATCCATGCCGCTAACACTTCTAGTAGCAGTTGCTACTATCGCACACAGATCAGGTGAGATAAGTGATTATTCTTACTCATCTTTTATCCTAGCAAGCCTAGCTCAAGCTATAATAGGGACAATAATTATAAAATTTCTAATGCAATCAAGAAGTAAGGAGTAAAAATGTCATCAAATACAGCTACGCTAACTGATAACAGAACCGGCAAGAGTTACGAGTTTCCTATACTAAAAGGCACTATGGGACCTGATGTGATAGACATTTCGACATTTTTTAGTGATACTGGAATGTTTACTTTTGACAGAGGTTATACTTCAACTGCGATGTGTCGCTCAGCGATAACTTATATAGACGGCTTAAAAGGCGAGCTAATGTATAGAGGTTATGATATCGCGTATTTGGCTGAAAATAAGACATTTTTAGACGTGGCATATTTACTCTTAAACAAAGAGCTTCCAACAAATGATCAGTATATAAATTTTAAAACCGAGCTTAAAAAAAGAAGCTTTATACATGAAGGCATGATGAAGCTATTTGACGCATTTCCAGATAAAGCGCACCCTATGGCGATTTTGCAAGCAGCGGTATCAGCGCTAAGTGCCTTTTACTCAGATCACCTAAATATGGATAAACCTGAAGAGTATCACGAGATGGCTATGCGTATAATCGCTAAAATTCCAACGATTGCGGCATTTAGCTACCGCTACTCACGCGGTCTTCCTATCATATATCCAAATTTAGATCGTGGCTTTACTGAAAATTTCCTCTACATGATGAGAGGCTATCCGTACGAGCACGTCGATCTTAAGCCAATCGAGATAAAAGCACTTGATACGGTCTTTATGCTGCACGCAGATCACGAGCAAAACGCTTCAACAACGACTGTTAGAACCGTTGGCTCAACGCACGCACACCCATACGCATGTATAAGCGCAGGCATCGGCGCACTTTGGGGCTGGGCTCATGGTGGGGCAAACGAGGGCGTTATCCGCCAGCTTGAAGAGATAGGCTCTGTAGCAAATGTCGATAGATACATCGCTAGAGCAAAGGATAAAAACGATCCATTTAGGCTAATGGGCTTTGGTCACAGGGTCTATAAAAATTTTGACCCTCGTGCAAAAGTGCTTAAGAAGATGAGAGATCAGCTTATGGACGAGATAGGCATTAACTCAGAGCTTATTAAAATCGCAAACCGCATTGAGGAGATCGCGCTAAATGATGACTACTTTGTGAGTAGAAATTTATACCCAAACGTTGATTTTCACTCAGGGCTCATCCTAAAGGCGCTTGGCATACCAAATAATATGTTTGCCGTCATCTTCGTCATCGGCAGGACTCCAGGCTGGATCAGCCAGTGGATCGAGCTAAAAGAGCAAGATACGATAAAGATCGTCCGCCCAAGACAGCTTTATGTTGGAGAGACAAACAGAACACCAAAATGAGCGAGCTTCTAAATTTAGCTAAAAAAGCAGCCGTTAATGCTGGAGCGCAAATAATGAAATTTTACTCTGCAGATAATACGGCTCTTAAAGTCTGCCTAAAAGATGACAGCTCGCCACTAACTAGCGCTGATCTAGCCGCAAATGAAACAATACTAAAAGTTCTAAGTGAAAGCGGGATAAAAATTTGCTCTGAAGAGAGTATCTTGCAAGAAAGCGATAAAGACGAGTTTTGGCTCGTAGATCCTCTTGATGGCACGAAAGAATTTCTAGCTAGAAACGGTGAATTTTGCGTTTGCATAGCGCTTATAAAAAAAGCTAGACCGGTGCTTGGTGTGATATTTATCCCAGTTAGTAAAGAGCTTTTTTATGCTGATGAAAATGGCGCTTTTAAAGAAATTTTAGATAACAATAATGAAATCATAAGCAGAGTTGATCTAAACAAAAAAGATAAAAATTTAACCAATCTAATCTTTTCAAGCAGAAGAGGCGATGCCAAAGAGATAGAACTTATAGGGCAGAGCTTAAATTTTGAGCAAAGGTGCATCGGCTCAGCCATAAAATTTTGCCGTTTGGTTGAATTTGGCGGAGTTTATTTGAGATTTGCTCCAAGCTATCTTTGGGATAATGCAGCAGGAGATGCGCTCGTAAATTTTTGTGGTGGCAAAGTCTTTGGTGCTAATAGCGACAAAGAGATGAGCTACGAGCTTGCTGATTTAAAAAGTCCATTTTTCATAGCTCTCTCAAAAAATACACTAAATCTAAAAGATAAAATCACACAACTATACAAACAAAGTAAAATTTAAAACTGTTAGTTAAATTTCTTCTAATAGATAAAACGTACTAGCCATTTTTGCTGTGCCTATCACGTAGCTCATTATATTTGCTGCGACTTTATCTTTTTTAAGCACTTTGCCATTTATGTCAAATATATCTTCGTTGTTCTCTTTGATAAATTTTAATGTTTTTGCTGCGACATCTTCTAAGCTATTTTTACCATCAAGCAATAAAAGTATGTAATAATCGATATTGTTAAGCTTTCTTGAAATGCTAAATTTATTAGCAAAAACAACATCGGCATTATTTTTATGATTTAAAAAATATCTTACATAATTTATTAATTTTTGGCTAAGCCTTGAATGCCCAGGCCTATACTCGATATTTTTTTGCTCATCTTTTAAAATCATTGCATCAGACGAGTTTGTTAAAATTCTTACAAAAGCGCTATAAACCATAAGCTTATCTTCTGGCAAAATTTCTAAAATCTGAGAAAGGTTTATGCTAGCTGGATACATCTTATAAAAGACCTCGCAAAGCCATGATATATCCTGTGGCATAGCACCATAACTATCTTGCCACTGGTTATCTTTCTTTATAAAATCTGCCACAACGTGAATTTTATTAATATCGCTTGGACCTATTTGTTTATTTGCTATGCTCTCATAAGTTTTGCTATGGACTATTAGGCTTTGTCTAAATACTTTGTTGCTAATCATATCCATGAATTGCTCTAGATCGATCCTGTCTTTAAACTTGTTATTTTTATATTCATCTACTACGGCTGTGCCAACATCTGGGGTAAAAATATCATCAAGCGTATATTCACAAAGATAGGTAAGATCATTTTTGGCAAGCATGGCATTAAAATCTTTAAAATAAAATGGATCATTTGTATATTCTAAAAACTCATGAGCTATGTAAAAGTCATCTTTTGAGAGCACATGTTCAGTTACAAAAAGAAGCATCTTAAGGGGTATTTTCCCCTCATAAATTTCTTCATCTCTTGTTAGCAAATATTCTTTATAGACTAAAAGTGCTTCTTTGGCTGCTTTTAACCTCTCTTGCATACTCTCTTTATCCTTTGCGGCAAGTAGCATTATATCTCTTACGATGTCTTTTACTTTCCAGCCAGGATAAACATTATAAGAGATAAATGCCACGCCATTTGCACTTAAATTCTCTCTTACGACTTTTAATATAGCTTCTTTTACAAAGTCAGGCACCCAGCTAAAAACGCCATGAGCAATGATATAGTCAAATTTCTCATCACTTTTAAATTCGCAAATATCGCCGTGTATAAGCTCTAAATTTGTAAGCCCCATCTCTTTAACGATCTCTTGTCCACGCCTTATCTGCTCGCCGCTAAGATCTATGCCAACTACTTTTGCATTTTTGTTATTTACTGCAAATGGGATCAAATTTCCGCCAAAGCTACATCCTATCTCTAAAACTCTTGCATTTTCGCATGGAGGTGGAGTTATGCCAAGAAGTGTAGCACAAGCTTCAAGCCTATATGGCGACGATTGGGCAAAAGCTATTGATTTATAAGTTAGCTCATCATAAGACTTTTCGATTTTGCTATTTTGGCTCATTTTAGCTCCTAGTAGTCTTTTTCTTTGATTTTTTCTAGCATATTTTTAGCATCATTTTCTGGATCATCCACTATATATGCGCGCCTTATCTTGCCATCTTTTATGATAAGTGTTTGTCTAAAATAAAATTTATGTCCATTTGACGCAGAAAAAACCGGAAGCTCAAGTGCTCTCTCAAGCATAAACTCACTATCATTTAAGAACATAACTCCAGCCGAAGTTTCTTCTTGAAATTTCTTTTGAGCTGCGATATCTTGTGAGCCAATGGACACTACCATGAAACCAAGATCGTTAAAATCTTTTAAAAATTTCTTGTAGTTTATCGCTTGTTTGGTGCAGCCCTTCATGCCCGCAGTATTTTGCAATTGCTCACTTAAAAGACTAAAGTCCTCGCCTATCTTTGGGTAGATAAAAATAACGCAGTCGTGCATTCTTGCAAAGGTAGAAAAATCAAATTCCTTACCGTCTAAGGTATTTAAATATATATTTGTAGGCACGTTTATCATATTTCATCCTTTAAAATTTTTTACTATTATATCTCTATAAGCTTTGTCTTAAGCTTTTTTAGAATTTAAAAGATAAACTATAAAAAGGACAAAAAAGCTAATTATTAACATCAAAAGTGCATAGACATGAGCCTTGGTGTAATCAAGCATTTCAACTGCTTCAAATATCGCAATGCTAGCAACCTTGCTCTCTCCAGCTACGCTACCGCCTATCATTAAAACAACACCAAACTCGCCCATGGTGTGAGCAAAGCTAACGACAGTAGCTGTTAATAAATTTGATCTGATACTTGGCAAAATCACCCTAAAAATAGTTGTGAGTTTGTTTTTACCAAGACTATAACTCGCTTCAAAAAGGCTCTTTTTTAGGCTATTTAGTCCAGCGTAAATCGGGCCAAACATAAATGGCAATGAATAGATACAACTTGCCACAACAAGACCTGTGAAATTAAAAACTAGCCTAACCCCAAAAATTTCTTCGATAAATTTACCAAAGGCGGAATAAGGCGAAAGAAAAATGAGCAGATAAAAGCCAAGAACGCTTGGCGGCAATACCAGCGGTAGTGAGATTATCGACTCTAAAAATGATTTGCCAAAGAATTTTTTCTGTGACATAAAATAAGCAAGTGCAATGCAGGCAAAGAACAAGATAAAAGTAGTTATAAAAGATAGTTTTAACGATAGCCAAAACGGCTCGTAATCGATATTTTTTAACTCGTCTATCATGCTTTTTCCAAATTTACACTAAATGCTTTTGTGCTAACTACCACCATATCGCCTGCTTTTAGATTCATTGCTTCGTTGCTGCTTAACACAACTTCACAAATTTGGCGGTTTATCAGTACATTTGCTACGAAGATTGCATCACATTTTTTTATCTCTAAAATTTTAGCGTTAAAGGCAAATTTCTGCGATCCTGCACTCTTTAAAAATATCTCACTTGCACTACCTGATCTTGAAATTTTGCCATTTTCAAGAACAAAGACTTTATTACAAAGCTTATAAATTTCTGCGATATCATGGCTTACCAAGACGATGCTCATTTTAAATTCGTCGTGAAGTGCCAACAGATAATCTTGTAATTTTTCACGCATAGCATTATCAAGCGCGCTTAGCGGCTCATCAAGTAGTAAAATTTCAGGTCT
The DNA here is from genome assembly GCF_003049085.1 of Campylobacter concisus. NCBI lineage: Bacteria > Pseudomonadati > Campylobacterota > Epsilonproteobacteria > Campylobacterales > Campylobacteraceae > Campylobacter > Campylobacter concisus. Next base: position 32,558 of record NZ_PIQX01000005.1, on the reverse strand, counting down.
TCTCATAACTGCACGAGCAAGTGCTACGCGTTGTTTTTGGCCGCCAGAAAGAGTGCTGATCTTTGCATTTTTGAGACTTGTTAGACCGCAGATATCAAGGAGTTTATTTGCTAGATTTACGTCATCTTTTGCAAAGAGTAAATTTTTAAAGACATTCATATTTTCAAACAATGCATAATCTTGAAACAAAAAGCCGATATTTCGCTTTTGCGGAGCCAAATTTATCTTATCGTCAAAGAAAATTTTATCCCCAACCTTTATAAATCCGCTTTGTGGCGTTTCAAAACCAGCAATCAATCTTAAAATAGTAGTCTTTCCGCCGCCACTTGCTCCATAAAGTGCGACAAAATCGCCATTTTCAAAGCTAAGGTCTGCCTCAAGTAAAAATTTTCTGCCACCGCCATTTAGCTCTTTTTTACAAGAAATTTCTATCATTTTTGAGTACTTATGTGAATGCTTGTAGATTTTATATAGGCAAAGACTTCATCGTTTTCACCTATGTTCATAGTTTTTAATGCGTGATTTGAGATAATAGCTTCAAAGTAAATTTCGCCACACTTTAAGCTAACAACACTTAAAATTTCACCAAAATTTATAGCTTCAATCACGCATTTTAGCTCGTTTTCAAGCGAGCTATTACTTAGTTTGTCTTTTGACAAGATAACATCGGAGCTTTTAAAACCTAAGTCAATCTCATCATCTAAGGCGAATTTGCTAGCCTCATTCAAGACTAGCATAAATAAATTTGCCTCTAAATTTAGACCCTTTAGCTCAAATAAGCTAACGTCATCTTTAGTTAAAATCCCAACGATCTTTGCTCTTATCATTTAGCTGGAACGTTGTAACCAAATTTCTTGAAAATTTCTCTTGATTTATCACCTAAGATAAACTCATAAAATGCTTTTGCATCATCATTTTTTTCAGCATGTTTTAGAAGAACTATGCCTTGATCGATCGGAGTGTATAGCTCTTGTGGAACAAAGATGTAATTAACGCCCTCTTTGTATTTTGCCATTTTCTCATCAAAAAGTGCGCTAGCTGCGATAAAACCTACATCAGATGCACTTAATGCCTGAGATAGAGTTTCAGAAATTTTTTGAGCATAGACGATATTTTTTTCTACTTCGTCATAAAGCTTTGCGTTTTTAAGAGCCTCTATACTAGCTTTGCCGTATGGTGCAGTTTGTGGATTTGCGATAGAGATCGCTTTTAGGCCACGAACAACTTCGATACCTTTTTTGAAATCAACATTTCTAATAGAAAAAATAGCAACGGCTCCTTGTGCATAAACTTTTGGAGCAGCTACTGCAAATCCTGTGTCATAAGCTTTTTGTGCAAAGCCCATATCAGCAGCCATAAAGATATCAGCTGGAGCTGAGTTTTGGATCTGAGTAACAAGACCACCACTTGCACCAAGAGTTAGGTTGATTTTAGCATCTGGATGAAGCTTGTTAAACTCTTTTATAAGCTCTGGAAATGCGTATGTTGTGTTTGCTGCAGCATATACATTTACTTCAGCACCAAATGCGTTTATGGCAAGCAAAGCCGCCACACATAAAAATTTAAAAACTTTTCTCATTTAAACTCCTATAATGATTTGAGATGATTTTACTATTGCTAAAAGTGTATCGCCAACACCTATTTTCATCTGGATAGCACTATCTTTTGTGATGATGGCAGTTAAAGTCTGCTCATCGCTTAGTTTTAAAGTGATTTCAGCATTTACAGCACCTATCTTTGCTTCGATCACCTCGCCTTTTAATTGATTTTTTGTGCTTATTTTTATATCTAGATCCTTAGCCAAAATGACAGCTGGGGCTTTAAAAATATAAATAACTTTTTGTCCAACTTTTAGGCCTAAATTTTTCTCACTTTCAACCGTGATGTTTGACTCAAGCGTGCAGCCATTACTTAGTTTTGCAATTATTTGAGAATTTACCGCACCGCGGTTTATGCCAATAATCTCGCAAGAGAGCTGATTTCTGGCACTTAAGTTCATATTCATTCTTTGAAGATTTACAATATCTACATCCTCAAAATCTACTTTTTGACAAATTTTTTGCAAAAAATCCTTTTGAGTCTCAAGAATGGCATCATAAATTTTTATCAGTTTATTGGCATACTCGCTTAGCTCGGAGCCACTATTTTTTTTATTTCCATCAGCTCTAATAATAAGCGGCTTGCTACTTTTATTATTTATCGTATCAAGGCAGTCCCAAGCATTTTTATACGATATACCAACCAATTCCGCTGCTTTTGTGATACTTTTTGTCTCTTTTATGGCCTTTAATAATGTAATATGTTTAGCTAAAACCTGTGTATCTTCGCCTAAAAATAGTTCTAAATTTATATCTGCTTTCAAAATTTTTACCTTTACTATATTAGAGAATAATTTGTGAAGTATATCTAATTATATTAATCCTTAAGCTTAAAGATTTAAGCCAATTTATAAATTTCTCTTAATTTCTTGTAAAGTTTTTAAAAGATAAAATCGAGCTACATTTTATAAATAAAAATAAGGCTTAGTATGAAATTTTTGCTTTCTATCTTTTTTAGTTTGCTTTTAGCCTGTGCTAATACAGACATAAATGCAAATAGCGAAAGCGATGAATTTGATGTTGAATTTGAAGCAAGAAAAGATGTTTTTGACCCACTTAGTGGCTACAATAGAATGATGACACATGCAAATGACTTTATCTATGTAAATATGCTAACTCCGGTGGCAAAAGGCTATGCCTATGTTGTGCCAAAAACGGCTAGAACAATGGTTTCGAATTTCTTTGACAATCTGCTTTTTCCGGTTCGCTTTGTAAATAACTTACTTCAGTTTAAATTCCAAAATGCTGGTGAAGAGACATTGAGATTTTTAGCAAATACGATAATTGGCTTTGGCGGACTAACAGACGGAGCAAAATACTACAATCTCAAGCCTCACGATGAAGATTTTGGACAAACGCTTGGATATTGGGGGCTTGGTAGCGGTTTTCATATCGTTTGGCCACTTATTGGACCATCAAATTTAAGAGATACTGGTGGCATGGTCGGAGATTATTTTGCTGATCCTATTAGCTACGTTGATCCTATACTTTTATCAACTGGTATCAAGTCATATAGAGCGTTTAATAGCTTTTCACAAGATCCAACTGCTTATGAAAAACTAAGAAAAGATGCTATTGATCTTTATCCATTTTTACGCGATGCTTACGAGCAAAGACGCGACAAGCTTATCAAGGAGTAAATATGAAAATTTTAAAAATTCTAACTATGATTTTACTTTTTACAACTAGCCTTTTTGCTATTTCAAAAGAGCAGATCAAACCTGAAGTAGAGATGAAAACAACAAAGGTTATTGAAATTTTAAAAGATACAAATTTAGACAATAATGCAAAGACAAAAGAAATTTTTGCACTTCTTGATCCATTTTTTGACTATAAACAAATGGCAAAGATAAGCCTTGGCAAACGTTACAACAGCCTAAGCAGCGATGAGCAAGCCAAATTTGACGCGGCATTTGAGCAAAAACTAAAAAGCTCATACATAGATAAACTTTTAGGCTACAAAGACCAACAGATCCACATCACTGGAGAAAGTGAGCCTCAGAAAAATAGATACTGGCTCACATCTGAGCTTATAAATGATGGCAAGAGCTACGAATTTGTCTATAAATTTTATGATGCAAAAGAGCGTGGTTGGCTCATTTACGATCTTGATATCGTTGGTGTAAGCATCATTCAAACATACAGAAGCCAGTTTGGTGATGTGCTAAATAACGCTGATTTCAATACTCTTTTACAAAAGCTAAACGAAGCTGTTTTGCCTGATCAAAATAAAACCAACCCTTAATGCGACAAATTTTTAAATTTATCATTGCTAAAAACAAGCTTATTATTGCTCTAATTTTAGCTTTAAGCGTAGTTTTTGGCTATCTTAGTACCAAGCTTAGTGTTGATGCATCAGCTGAAACGCTACTGCTTGAGCATGATCCTGACTTAAAAGCTTATAGAGAGATAGCCAAACGCTACGACTCACCTGGATTTTTAGTGGTCGCTTTTACTCCAAAAGATGATCTTTTTTCACCTAAAAATTTAGAACTTATCAAAAATTTAGGCGATGAACTAGCTAAAAACGATATGGTAAATAGCGTCATCTCTATAATAAATATTCCGCTTTTAAATAGTGTAAAAGGCGGGATTACGGGTATCTTAGATCATACTCCAACGCTGCAAGATAAAGATATAAATATTTCAAAAGCAAAGCTCGAGTTTGCCAAAAGTCCGATTTACAGCGGGAATTTGATAAGCAAAGATCTAAAAACTACAGCGATTGCTCTAAATTTAAAACAAGATGAGAAATTTAATGAGCTTGTAAATGAAAGAAATTTGCTTAGCCAAAAAGAGTCAAACGGCACTATCACACAAGCTGAGCGACTTAAGCTAGAGGCTCTTGCCTATGAGTTTAAAGCCTACCGAGATGAGCTTAGAAAGAGCGATCACGAAAACCTTGAGGCCATAAAAGCAACCATAGCTAAATTTAACGCAAATGACGAGCTGTTTTTAGGTGGTGCAAATATGATCGCTGATGATATGATAGGCTTTATAAAGAGCGATCTTTTGGTCTATGGCTTAAGCGTACTTGCTCTTCTTAGCTTTAGTTTGTGGCTATTTTTCAGGCAGGTTAGATGGATAGTTTTACCGATGTTTATATGTGCCGTAAGTGCCATTTTTACGACCGGAATTTTTGGTATATTTGACTGGGAAGTGACGGTCATTAGCTCAAACTACATCGCACTTCAGCTCATCATTACTATTTCAACTGTGATTCACCTTGTCGTTAGCTATAGAGAATTTTACGCAAAGCATCCAAAATATAGCCAAAATCAGCTAATTTATCTAACGCTTCGTGATAAATTCTCTCCATCTTTTTGGGCGATATTTACCACGGTTATTGGCTTTAGCTCGCTTATGAGTGCTGACATAAAGCCAGTTATCATGCTTGGCATTATGATGAGCACTGGCATTAGCGTTTCGCTTGTGCTTGCGTTTTTGCTATTTGGCGCGATAAATGTAAATTTAAATAAGTTAGCTCCTATTAGAACCTTTGAAAATAGCTTTAAATTTACAAAATACTGCGCAAATTTAGCTCTAAACTCAAGAAAGATCATCTACGTAGTTTGCGCTCTAGTTGTCTGTTTTGGCATTTATGGTATCAGCAAGATAAAGGTTGAAAATAGCTTCATTGGCTACTTTAAAGAAAGTACAGAAATTCGCCAAGGAATGCAAGTCATTGATACCAAGCTTGGCGGCACGATACCAGTTGATGTGATAGTGAAATTTAAAGAGCAAAAACAAGATAAAAATACTGAGCAAGATGAGTTTGAAAATGAGTTTGAAAGCAACGCTAAGGATGCGAAATACTGGTTTAATAGCTATCACACAAGGGTTGCTGAGAAAATTCACGACTATTTAAAAGAGCAAAAATTTGTCGGACATGTAAGCTCACTAGCAACCCTTATAAAAGCCATAAAAGAGCTAAATAACGGCGCGAGTGATGATTTTTTATTAGCTGCGATGTATGAGAAATTGCCACAAAATTATAAAAATATCTTATTAAGTCCTTATGTAAGCGTTGAAGATGATGAGCTTAGATTTAGTATAAGGATCGTCGATAGTGACTCTGAGCTTAGACGAAATTTATTTCTAAAAGAGCTTAGAGAAGGGCTAGCACAGCTTACTAAAAATGACAATGTAAGCATAGAAGTTGTCGGCATGATGGTGCTTTATAACAATATGCTTCAAAATTTACTTAGCTCGCAAGTTGATACTTTTGGACTAACTGTCGCTATACTTTTTGTCATATTTTGCTTTATCTTTAGGAGCATAAAGCTAGCAACCATTGCGATAGTTTCAAATTTAATCCCGCTTTGCACACTCTTTGGTGTGATGGGATTTTTTGGCATTCCGCTTGATGTGATGAGTATCACGATCGCAGCCATTAGCATTGGTATTGGCGTTGATGATATCATCCATTACATCCACCGCTTTAAAGAAGAAATGCTTACAAAAAGTGTTTTTGAGAGCATTAAAGTCGCGCACGCAAGCATCGGATATGCGATGTATTACACATCATTCACTATTTTTCTTGGCTTTAGTGTGATGATAACTAGCAATTTTATCCCAACTATCTATTTTGGCTTACTAACCGATCTTGTTATGGTTTTTATGCTTCTTGGCGCACTAATCATCTTACCAAGCCTCATTGCAAGCTTTGTAAAAAAGAGCGATATTTAAGCTAAATTTATTTGATAACTTTGATGAACGAGTAGACATCGGCCACGCCGTCAATGTGCTTAGCATACCAAATAGCATGTTTTTCTTGCTCAATGCTATCAACTACGCCGCTAAATACAACATCACAGCCAACTATGCTAACTCGCACATTTGTACCCTCAACTATACTATCTTTAAAAAGATTTTGCTTTAAGTTTGTGAGAATTTTTAGACTATCGCATGGATATTCTGGCTTCTTGATACGAAGATAGGTATAAATTTTTCGCACACCATCTGTGCTTTTGGCTAGTTCTACTAGCTTATCTTCAAGCTCTTTACTATCAACAAGTCCTATCAGATAGGCATCTCCGTAAAAGACCTCAATCTCGATATCAATATTGCTAAGCCCTTTTGAAAATAAAATTTTGCTTTGCAATTTGCTTTGTATAAATTTATCTCTTGTGATCGAGTAAATACCACGTTTATCGCGTGAAATAGAGTACGCATCATATACATTTAGCGGTGCAGTTGCTGGGGAAAGAACCGAAGAACAAGAGCAAAAAAATAGAGCCAAAAATGCAAAAATGCTAAATTTTGAAATCAGAAATCCTTTTGTAATTTCAAAAAGTTTATAGAAAATGGGCTAAAATTTATCTAAATCTGCTAGAATAACGCACACGGAGGATAAAGTAATCTGGTGATGCTCACGGGCTTCAAACCCGATGACTGGGCGGTTGACCGTCTGGTGGGGAGTTCGATTCTCTCATCCTCTCGCCACTCTCATTTTAAATTTTGCTTTTATCAAGCAAATTTATAATCCCAAACAAAATAAAGCTTAATACAACCAAAACAAGGCTTAGAACTAGTGCTTCGTCGCTTTTGCCATCGTATACGGCATTATAAATGGCAAGAGAGATAGTGTCTGTTTTGCCTATGATATTGCCACCCAAAATTAGTGTTATGCCAACCTCGCCAAGCCCACGCGAGATAGCTAAGATAAAAGCCGCTGCTACGCTTTTTGCAACACATGGAAAAAGCACAAAAATAGCTGTTTGAAATTTATCTTTTCCAAGGCTATATGCTGCTTCACTTAGGCTTTTTGAAAGTGAGCCAAGAGCAGAAGCGACAGGCTTTACAAATAGCGGCAGCGAAGCTATAAAAGCAGCTAACACAAGAGCCTTAAAACTAAAAATAATTTCTAAATTTAAAGCCTTGCCGACGATGCCATTTTTACCAAGTAGATAAAGCAGTAAAAATCCAGTCGCAATGGGCGGAAAGATGAGCGGAAAAGTTACGATCATCTCTAAAATAGCTTTAAATTTAGCCTTTCCAAAAGCTAAATAATAGGCTAAAGCCAGCCCAAAAATGATAAGTAAAGCCCCTTGGCACAAAACGACCTTTATGCTTAAAAATAGCGGATCAAAAAGCCAAGAGAGCTCTTGCAAATTTCGCCTTATCTTATGCCAAATTTAGTGTAAATTTCTTTTGATCTATCGCTTTTTAGCTCATTTAAAAATTTCTCACAATCAGCCTTTTTATCGCATCCTTCAAGCTTCGCAGCTACAATGTTTGCTGGAGCGTAAAGCGATTTGTCTATCAAGACAAAACTACCAAATTCATCTTTGTGTGCGTTTAGTTCGGTCTGATTAATAAATCCAGCATCAACTTCGCCGTTTAATATATAAGTAACGACTTGTGGCACACCAGCAACTGCTAAAATTTTATCTTTTAGCTCGCCACTTAAATTTGCTTTTTGCATAAATTCATTCGCCCTTTTGCCATAAACTGTCTTTACAGCATCTGGCATAGCGATCTTAGAAAGCGTTTTTAGCTCTTCAACTTTTTCTATTTTCACACCTTTTTTGGTAGCCAGCACCAAAGCACCTGAGCCTAAATTTACATACTCGGCGATCTTTAGATCAGACTTTTTCAAAAAGTCCTCATCGCCCACGATCACGTCAGTTTTACCCTCTTTTACCTGAGCCATGATCGCTGTGATGTTTGCAAAAGAAGTGTCAATATTTACGCCATCTTTTTTGAGATTTTGCGCGACTGCTTCGACTATCTTTTTATATCCGCCACCCGCACTTACTAGCAAATTTTCATTACCAAATGCAAAAATTGCAACCATTAAAAGTAAGAACTTTTTCATATTTTTCCTTTAAAAGTAAAATTTCAAGATTTTATAAAATATACTCTTATACATTCTTAAAATATATTTTTATAATTTTTACTTTTCTACCAAAATGCTATAATCACGATAAAAAAAGGACAGACATGAACGAACTTGAGCTAAAGATGCAAAGCAAGATAAAAAGGCTAACAGATAAGACTTTTAGGCTAGATCCAAGGATCGGCGAGGGCTACTTCACCGCAAAATATTTTCTAAAAGTAAATGAGATAATTAAGCAAAACCTGCCAGATCAGCACGTGACGATGCAGTTTTTCCAAAGGCGCGATGATATCGTGCTTTGCGGCATCGACGAAGTTTTAGTCATCATCAATAAATTTGCCAAAGACCCAAGCGAGCTTGAAATTTATGCACTTAATGATGGCGATATAATAAATGCAAATGAGCCAGTTTTAAAGATAAGCGGCAAGTATGAGAATTTTGGCTTTTTAGAAAACGTGATCGACGCGACGCTCACCAGAAGAAGCTGCGTGGCGACAAACTCAAGAGATGTGATAAGAGCGGCAAATGGCAAGGACGTTTTTAGCATGGCAGACAGGCAAGACGACATCTGCACGCAACCAGGCGACGGCTATGCATCATTTGTAGGCGGCATCAAAAAGGTCGCCACAGATGCTCAAGGCGAGCTTACTGGGCTAAAAGGTGGTGGCACCATGCCTCATGCACTCATTCAAATGTGCGGCGGGGATATAGTAAAAGCCTCAGAAATTTATGCTAAAACCTTTGAAAATGAAAAGATCACGGCATTAGTGGACTATAACAACGATGTGATCACAGATGCATTAAGGGCTGCAAATGCCTTAAAAGAGAGGCTTAGCGCGGTTAGAGTCGATACTAGTAAAAATTTGATTGATAAATATTTTGATGATAAGGATACTAGCGGGTTTGACCCACATGGCGTTTGCAAGGAGCTTATATTTGCTCTAAGAGAGGCGCTTGATAAAGCTGGCTTTAAATACGTTAAAATCGTCGTTAGCTCAGGCTTTAGCCCTAAAATTATAAAAGAATTTGAAGCTTATAACACGCCGGTTGATACTTATGGCGTTGGAAGCTATCTTGTTAAAAATGACATTTGTGGCTTTACAGGCGATCTTGTCGAGCTAAACGGCAAAAATGAGGCTAAATTTGGTAGGAAAAATTTCGCTTCAAATAGGCTAAAGAGAGTGAAATTTTAAGAGAAAAGATGAAATTTATAAAAATTTTAATGTTTCTGTCGCTTTTACTGACCGCTTGCACCGCCGCAAACTATGCTAATGCCTTTGAAAAGGTTGGCATCCTTGAAGACGGAGTTTACCGATTTAGTGAAAATGGACTCGGAGCAAACAAAGACCTGCTTGTAAAGGTGATCTCAGTGCAAAATTTGGATAGCTCACGCAAAAAGATCATCTCCATGCTAAATATCCCAAAAAAGTCTAAAATAAATGACTTTAAAACAAACGATACTGGCGTGATAGTGTGGCCATTTTATGAGTTTGAGGGCAAATTTTTAACGACAATAATCGTTGAAAATATAAAAAAAGAAGATAGCGATCAAAAGCTACTTAAGATGCTAGAGCTTAAGCATCCGTTTTACTCAACGATCCTTACTCGAAGAAAAGGTGCTAAAGACGCCATAGATGTGAAATACGTGCTAAATTTCAAAGAGGCAAAGCTGGTAAAATCGTTTCAAAAACCGCCCTTAAAACTTTATTTTAAATAAATTTCATTAAAATGGCGTAATTAAAAAAAGGATCGTCTTTGCAAAATTTCAAGAATATAAACGTCGCTCACTCGCCTGATGCTGACGATATTTTCATGTATGCCGCAGTGAAGTTTGGCTGGGTTAGCAGTAAAAATTTAGCCTTCACATCAAAGGCACTTGATATAGAAACGCTAAACGAGGAGGCGCTAAAAGGCACTTATGAGGCCACAGCGATCAGCTTTGCACTCTATCCAAAAATTTGCGACGAGTATGCGCTTTTACGCTGTGCTGTAAGCTTTGGCAATGGATATGGCCCAAAGCTTATCAAGCTAAAAGGCAAGCAGCTAAAGCGAAATTTTAAGGTCGCACTCTCTGGCAAAAACACGACAAATGCCCTGCTCTTTCGCATAGCCTACCCAGAGGCAAGGATCGTTTATAAAAATTTCTTAGAGATCGAAAATGCCGTGCTTAGCGGCGAGGTCGATGCTGGCGTGCTAATACATGAAAGTATCTTAAATTTCTCAGACCAGCTCTGTGTGGAGCGCGAAATTTGGGACATCTGGAGCGAGCTAAACGGCGAAAATTTACCGCTTCCACTTGGTGGCATGGCGCTTAGACGAAGCCTACCCATAACCGACGCGATCGAGTGCGAGAGAGTGCTTAGCGAGGCCGTTAGGATCGCTACTTCGCACAAGCCATTTTTATCTCACATGCTAATGGAGCGAAACCTCATCAGAGTTGGCAAAGAGGAGCTTAAAGCGTATCTAAATTTATATGCAAATGACGAGTCAATAAGCATGAACGAAACGCAGCTAAAAGCGCTAAATAAGCTATATCAAATAGGCTATGACAAAGGCTTTTTTGAAAAGCCAATCGACGTAAATGACTACCTAATCCCAACTGAATACAACGAAGTAAGGTTTAGCTGATGCAAAGTACGCTTGTCTCACTTGGAGTTGAAACCTTTAAGATCGCCCTTTATATCAGCCTTCCGATGCTGCTAAGCGGACTAATAGCTGGTCTTATCATCTCCATCTTTCAAGCGACCACGCAGATAAACGAAACCACGCTAAGCTTCGTGCCAAAAATTTTGCTAGTCGTCGTTGTCATCATATTTTTGATGCCTTGGATGATCTCGATGATGGTTGAATTTACCACTCGCATGCTTGATTTTATACCGGAATTTATCCAGTGACGAGGCTTGTTGATTTTTCTAAATTTACCTCAGTTAGGATAGGCGGCGTGCATGAAATTTTCGAGGTTGATAGTCTTGAAGATCTAAGCTCACCTCACTTTTTAGGCGCTGTGATGATAGGTGGGGGCAACAACCTTCTTATCTCGCCAAATCCCCCAAAAATGGCGATGCTTGGCAAGAGCTTTGACTATATAAATTTAGAAATTTGTGATGAGAAAATTTACCTTGAGATAGGTGCTGCGACAAAATCCGCTAAAATTTATAACTTCTGCAAACAAAATAACATCGCGAACCTTGAGTTTTTAAAAAATATCCCAGGCACACTTGGCGGACTTATCAAGATGAACGCTGGACTGCTTAAATTTAGCATAAGCGACAACCTCACACACGTGCGTCTGGCTCGTGGCTGGGTGCGCAAAGAGAAGATAAGCTTTAGCTACCGCCACAGCGGCATAGATGAGGCCATTTTGGGAGCTAAATTTAAGCTTTCTAGTGGCTTTGATGCAAGCATATCTGAAGCTATAAGCGCAAAAAGGGCAAATCAACCAAAAGGAGCTAGCTTTGGCAGCTGCTTTGTTAATCCTGAAGGCCACTTTGCAGGGGCAATGCTAGAGGCAGTTGGGCTAAAAGGATACGCTGTCGGTGGAGCGAAATTTAGCGAAGAGCACGCGAATTTCTTGATAAATTTTAACCACGCAAGCTTTGAAGACGCCACTAGCCTTATAAATTTGGCTAGAGCTAGAGTTTTAGAGAAATTTGGCGTAGAGCTTAAGACTGAAGTTTGCATTTTATAAGGATGATGATGAGTGAGTTTTTGAGCGAAGTTTTTACCCTTTCACTTTTGTTTATGGCTATCGGTTTTTACGCCATTTATAGGGCTAAAAAGGCACAAAGCGAGCATGAGAAAAATGTGGCTAGTTATGATAAAAACTTGCTAAATTTTGCCAAAATTTTAGGCGTAAAAGATCACATCAACCTAGTTAAATTTGATGAAATTTTGGCTGAAGCCTTAAAAGAAAAACTAATTTTTAAATTTAATAAATCTACCTCGCAAGAGGAATTTCTCTCTTTTATAAAAGATGAAAATTTCAAAACAAAACCCCAAATTTCGCAAAACAGTATCGATGAAGCTTTTTTAAACCTTTGCGCGAGCTCGCTTGTGGAGCCATTTAAGCTAGCGATACTAAAAAACGAAGATCAAATTTATGGATTTTTGTTTGAAAAAGAGCAGCTTTTTGCTCTTATTGATAGCGCTGCGCCGCTTGGCGAAAATATTATAATTTGCGAGTAAATCAAGTAAAATTCATCTCTTTTTAGATAAAATCAAGCCAAATTTCAACTATAAGGTAAAAAATGGCAAAAGAAAAAGATAGTGACAAAAAGATAGCTATCCCAGAGAGCGAAGCGGACAAGAAAAAGGCACTTGAGCTTGCGCTAAAGCAGATCGATAAAGCTTTTGGCAAAGGCACGCTTTTAAGACTTGGCGACAAAGAGGTTGAGGCTATCGAGTCGATACCGACTGGCTCGCTAGGACTTGATCTGGCTCTTGGCATAGGCGGCGTTCCAAAAGGTAGGATCATCGAGATCTACGGACCAGAGAGCTCTGGTAAGACCACGCTCACACTTCACATCATCGCTGAAGCGCAAAAAGCTGGTGGAATTTGTGCATTTGTCGATGCAGAGCACGCACTAGATGTAAAATACGCTTCAAATTTAGGCGTAAATACCGACAACCTTTATGTCTCTCAACCAGACTTTGGCGAGCAGGCACTTGAGATCGTTGAGACGCTTGCAAGAAGCGGTGCGATCGATCTTATCGTGGTTGATAGTGTAGCCGCTCTTACTCCAAAGAGCGAGATAGACGGCGATATGGGCGATCAGCATGTTGGTCTGCAAGCTAGGCTTATGAGCCAGGCGCTTAGAAAGCTAACTGGAATTTTAAGCAAGATGAAGACAACTGTCATCTTCATCAACCAAATTCGTATGAAGATCGGTATGATGGGATATGGCACGCCAGAGACCACAACTGGTGGTAATGCGCTTAAATTTTACTCATCTGTAAGGATCGATGTAAGAAAGATAGCCACACTTAAACAAAACGACGAGCCTATCGGCAACCGCACAAAAGCAAAAGTGGTTAAAAATAAGGTTGCCCCTCCATTTAAAGTGGCTGAATTTGACATTATGTTTGGCGAGGGTGTGAGCAAAGAGGGCGAGATCATCGACTATGGCGTAAAGCTCGACATCATCGACAAATCAGGCGCGTGGTTTAGCTACAAGGCCGAAAAACTGGGTCAAGGTAGAGAAAACGCCAAAGCCTACCTAAAAGAGCATCCAGAAATTTCTGACGAAATAGTAGCGGCGATAAAAGGCTCAATGGGCATAGACCATCTAATAAGCAGTGGCGCAAAAGACGAAGACGACGATACAAACGAAGCAGGAGATGAATAATGGTATTTATTGAAGATGTAGAAGCTCACGAGGTTTTAGACAGCAGAGGCAACCCAACAGTTCGTGCGACAGTTAGACTAAGCGACGGAACCGAGGCAAGCGCGATCGTACCAAGCGGCGCAAGCACAGGCAAGCGTGAGGCGCTCGAGCTTCGTGACAAAGACGAGAGATATGCTGGCAAAGGCGTTTTAAAGGCTGTTTCAAACGTAAATGAAAAGATCGCTGAGGCGATAATCGGCCTTGATGCTTACAACCAAAAAGCAGTCGATGCAGAGATGCTTGAGCTTGATGGTACTCACAACTACTCAAATTTAGGCGCAAACGCAGTCCTTGGCGTATCTATGGCGGTAGCTCGCGCAGCTGCAAAGAGCCTAAATATCCCACTCTACCGCTATCTTGGCGGTGCAAACGCCAGCATCTTGCCAGTGCCGATGTTTAACATCATAAATGGCGGCGCGCACGCAAACAACAGCGTTGATTTTCAAGAATTTATGATCATGCCATTTGGCTTTAGCACATTTAGCGAGGCACTAAGAGCTGCAACTGAAATTTATCACAAGCTAAAATCTATCCTAAACGCAGCTGGACACAGCACGGCTGTCGGCGACGAGGGCGGTTTTGCTCCAAATTTAAAAGACAATGAAGAGCCACTAAAGCTCATCTCACAAGCTGTAAAAGAGGCTGGATATGAGCTAGGCAGCCAAATAAAACTTGCCCTTGACGTCGCTTCAAGCGAGCTTTATAAAGACGGCAAATACGAGCTTGAGGGCAAGAAATTTAGCAGCGACGAGCTCATTAGCTACTACGAAAAACTTTGTGAAAAATACCCTATATTCTCTATCGAAGATGGCCTTAGCGAGGACGACTGGAGTGGCTGGGCTGAGCTTACAAAAAGGCTTGGAAACAAAGTTCAGCTAGTAGGTGACGATCTTTTTGTCACAAATGAGAAAATTTTACGCGAAGGCATCGAGAAAAAGATCGCAAATGCAATCTTAATCAAGCCAAATCAAATAGGCTCAGTCACACAAACTATGCAAACTGTCCGCCTTGCTCAAAGAAACGGATATCGCTGCATAATGAGCCATAGAAGCGGCGAGAGCGAAGATGCGTTCATCGCTGACTTTGCAGTCGCACTAAACACTGGCGAGATAAAGACAGGTGCCACTTCAAGAAGCGAGCGTAATGCAAAATACAACCGCTTGCTTGAGATCGAACTTGAGGCTGGAGAGTTTTTGGGGGATAATATTTGAGCGAAATTTTAGACGAATATGGCAACACTGATGGCATATTTCATAAAATTTTAAAATACATTAGACCAACATTACGCTACGTCATAGCCACCATTTGTGTGGCTATGTTTGCCTTTTATGTAGGCAATATGATGTTTGGCAAACGCTCACTTGATGTTATGCTAAGTCTTCAGAGTAAAAAAGATAGACTTAGCGAGGACGTGGAAATTTTAAAAAAAATGAACGCGCGCCTGCAAAAAGATTATTTTGAATTACAAGGCCTTGAGCCAGACTTTAATAAAAAGTAGGAATGATGAAAAAATTTTGGCTAGTTTTATCTATATTTGCAACAAGCGTCTTTGCTAGAGAGAACCCATTTATGCCTATTAGCGAGCTAAATACAAGCGTTATGACAACAAATATCATAGAAAAATTTGATAGATTTGATTCTCTTTCGTTTAAATTTCCAAGCGATGCGGCACTTTTACTAGATGTCACCATAAGATATAGAGCAAATGACGGCACCATAAAGGAAAAAAGACTAGCTGATATAAATAAAACTATCGATTACAGCGATGAATTTGCTTTAAATAAGGTAAAAAATCCAGAACCAGTCGTGGCAAAAAAGCTAGATGTTTCAGTCACAATGGCAAATATGCCTAGTCAAAAAGTAAGCACTCCTGTGATAATAGAAAAAAATGAAACTAAAATTTCAAATAAAGATAGAAATAAAACTTCAGATATGCCAACTCCAAATGTTGTAGTAATCGATCTTAGCACGGACAAAACAAAAGAAACTACCATAAAGCCTGAACAAAAGGTGGTCGAAATAAAGATTGAGCCTAGTGCAAAGCCAGTTGATAGTGTCAAAAATGGAAAAGATGTTAAATTTCTAGGTTTTATAAGCTTTCTAGCCAACGACAAAGAGCTAAAAATCGCTACAAAAGCTAAGAATTTAAAGCATTTTACTTATGAGAAAAATAAGATCGTGCTTGACTTTGCAAGGCCGCCAAGAAGCTTTAAAACTAAGAGCTTAAAACTTGAAAATGAACATTTTAAAAATGTGATCATAGGCTGGCACGATAGATATTTCAGAGTGGTTTTAGAGCTTGATAAGATGCATAAATATAAGCTTGAAGCCGCTGAAAATGGATATTTGCTTAAGCTTTTATAGTTGAATTTTAAAAAGATTAGATTTTATAAAATTTCAAATATAATACTTTTCAAAATAAAAATTTAAGGCTATTGGTTTGAAATATCCGCTTGATTGTAAAGATAATTTTGAAAACTCATTTATATTTTGGCTCACTCGCTACGTCAAATTTAAACTTAGCTCACTTTCAAATAAAGAGCTTAGGGATCCAAAGGCACTTGCAAGTGTAAATTTCGCTCTAAGCCGCGAGATAAAGAACATTGATCAGCTTGATGGCTTGGTAAAAAGCGCGAGAAACGCGGGGCTTACTGGTATAAATACCTACTTTAATCCACTTAAAAAAATATATGAAACGATGAAATTTTACGAGCTTAGCAGCCTAAAGCAGATCGATGAAGAGCTACTAAGCGAAATACTAGCTAGTACAACTGGCGGACTAAGCGATGCTAGTAAGAAAAATTACCGCATCTCAGTGATAAATTTCTTTGCGTTTTTAGACAAACAAAACGAAGAGGATGGCAAGGCCCATGTTTTTGATATAAATTTAAAAAACTGGGGCGGAGTGAGCGGTAACAAAGGGCAAAAGTTGCCTGAGTTTATGGGCGAAGATGAGGTCAAAAAATTTCTAGATGCGATCGAAGAAAGTGACTTTAAGCAAAACTCAAATCGCAATAAGCTCATAATAAAAACGATAATTTTTACTGGCATTCGTGTGAGCGAGGCCCTAAACTTAAAACGAAAAGACATCACTGAAGATGGCGATCTTTTTATCATTAGGATACGAGGCAAAGGCAACAAATACCGCATCGTTATGATAAAACGCCACTTAATAGAAGCTCATCTAAACGCGATTGCAATAAACTACATCAACAAAGAAGGCTATCTTTTTATCAATAAAAAAGGTACCAGACTGACGCAAGCCTACGTAAGCCGCATAGTAGAGCAGATCCTTTTTAAAGCTGGTATCAGAAAAGAGAAAAATGGTGCTCACATGCTGCGCCACACCTTTGCAACGATGCTTTACAAAAAGCAAAAGGACCTTGTTTTGGTGCAAGAAGCTCTAGGTCATGCAAGCTTAAATACCTCGCGAATTTACACACACTTTGATAGTGACAAGCTAAAACTCGCTGCAAAGGTGGCTGAGGATCTAGCAAACTAGAGCACTTAAAGCAAAAGCAAACTAGCAATACCAAATTTAACTCATGCAAAATTAAAACATTATTTAACTATGAAACCCTATAAATATATGAGGAAATTTTAGCTTGCAAGCAGCCTAAAAGCTTGCTCTGTATATAAATTTACAATCCACTAGTCAAAAGCTCTTACAAAAAGTAAAATTTGGCAAGCAAATTTTACTCTACTCACCAAATTTATATCGGCCTAGCCGATCTTTCTTATCTTTGCAGGAAGTGCTTGTCTAGCGCAAGTACCAACCAGCCAGTCATTTAGGCTAAATTCGCCATTTCTTTTTGGATCAAGAAGTCCGAGCTTGTTGTGATTGACCCCTTTTTCTAAATTTGCTATCCCAAAAGCTGGCTTTCCATCGACGATGTGCGTTCTTATACCAAACTCATCATGTCCAAATCCATGCTCGATACTAATAACTCCGCTAGCAACGCCGTCAGTAACAAACGCCTCGCCAACTTGCGCACCATAAGGAGTAGTCACTTTGACCTTATCGCCTGAGCGAATGCGCTGCTCGCTAGCTACATCTGGCGCTATCCTTATGAAATTCTTAGGATGAACAGCTCTTAGCCTTGGGCTAACAAAGGTGTAGAAATGTTGGATATTTGACTTTCTTGAGCTCACTGTGTATTTCCACTCAGAGCGTGGGAAAAATTTCTCAAGCGGCGTGCCGTCACTTGCTACTGGCAGCATTAGACTTGGCACTCCTGGCATAAATTCGCCTGTTATTGAGTGTCTGTGTCCGCCAAGTGGCTCATAGTAGATCGAAGCTGGTGTAGGCGCTGGTACTTTTATGGTTGCTTTATCACCCTTGTAAGCACTCTCGTAGCTGTCATATCTGCCGCCTTTTGCTAGCACGTGCGCCACTTTTGGCTTCTCTTCGTCTTTTAGATAAGGATCAAGTTTTGTCATCACTCTTGATATCTTACTAAGCTTTTTGTCCTCGTCGCTTATATCTTTCACACCCTCGCCATCAAAGGCTAAATTTGCTAGTGCAGCCGCGTAATACTGCTCTTTTACGTCAAGGTCCATGAAATTTCCGTCTTTGTCTTTAAAGGCATTTTTGCCAAAGCCTTTTAGTCCAAGCCTCTTTGCCACGGCTATATAAAATGCCTCAACATCAATCGCACCGCCGTTTTTATCCTTTGCCTGCTTTGAGCTAACGGCTGGATAGCGCACTACTGAAGTTTTAGCGATCGTTCCCCAAAGAGAGTTTGGAAGTGCCCAGTTTTCTAAATTTACTCCGTCTGGTACGATGTAGTCAGCATAGGCGTTTGTTTCATTCATAAAGGCGTCTATGCCCACAAAAAGTGGTAAATTTTTACTATCTTTTAGTACGTCTAAAACCGCTCTTTCAAGTCCTGCTTGGCCGTAAAGTACGTTTGTCATGTAGTTTATGAAAACTTTTACTTTGTATGGATAGCCAGCCTTGTGGCTTGTAAGCGTTTCGTTTACAAGTGGCATAGAGATAGGATACCATGGCTGAGTTGATGGATAGCCGCTGCCGCCAGCTGCTACTTTGCGCTTATACTCAGAGCTTGTTTCGTAGTATTTGCCTGATCTTGATAAATTTAGACCATTTGGCTTATAAGCGCCCTCAAAGCTCTCAAGGTCATATCTGCCTTTTAAAAACTCGTGTGTACCAGCACTTGCATTAACATTGCCGCCTTTATAGCCATAAGTGCCCATGAGTGTGTTTAGACAAAGGATCGCAAAAGTAGTCATACCAGCTTGTGTATGCATCATACCGCCATGTACGTTTGTGCTCACCTGTCTACCGTTTTTAGTGAAATTTTCACAAAGCCAGATGATATCTTCAACACTCACACCGCAAATTTTTGAGTACTCCTCAAGACTATGCTTGTAAGCTGACTCTTTTAAAAGCTGCATTGAGCTTTTTACCTCGACCTTTTTGCCGTCTATTAAAATTTTACCTTTGTAGTAGAGCTTGGCTGGCTCATTTACCTTGTAGCTTTGTATCTTGCCATCTTGCGAGCAGACCTGCCATTCATTGTTGATAAGTGCAAATTTGCCATAGTCTTTGTGGTCTTTTTCGGTAATGACTAGATGCGTGGCATTACACCAGTGTATCTCGCCTGCTAGCTTTGCCTGGTCTAAATTTGGCTGGATAAGGTAGTTTGTAGCGTATTTTTCATTTTCTATGATCCAGCGTATCATCGCCATAGCTAGAGCTGAGTCGGTGCCTGGCTTTATCGCTATCCAGCGGCCTTTATCTGAAGAGGCGTATTTTACAGCGTTTGTAACGCTTGGGTCGACCACTGCGTAGCTAAAGTCATCTCTAGTGCCTCTTGCATAAGAGAGCATTTTTGCCTGTTTTTGGAAAGGGTTGCCACCATTTGAGGGCGAAGTGCCCCAGTAGATAACAAATTTAGAGTTTTCATAGTCTGGTTTTGTATGTGCAAAGCCCTTTGCGTTGTGCGCGATCTTGCCGCCGACCCTAAAGCCACCACCACAAATTCCGCCGTGCGAGTAGTGATTTACAGTGCCAAATGACTTTTTGACAAAGCGATCAACGATGTCAGAGCGCCCGTCATATAGATAAAAACTTAAAAATTGATTGCGTTTGGTACCGTACTCTGGATTTTCGCTATCGATTAGCTCGTCGCTATATATCGCTCTTAGCCCATCAACATGCCCCTCACCAAAGAGATCTCCGCCCTCCACTACCTCTTCTACTAGCTGCTCAAAGCTTATGCTCTTCCACTTTCCCTCACCCCTTTTACCAACTCTTTTTAGCGGAGTTAATATCCTTGCAGGCGAGTCTATCATCTCAGGCAATATCGCTCCTCTAGCGCAAACTGTGGCTCGCTTTTCGTCTTCGCCACTTAGTGTTGTGGCAAGAAGTGCGTCATTTATCGATGTGTCAAAATTTGCCCAGTGTACGTTTGAAAGTGGGTGGTATGGGTTGCCGCTGCATCTTAAAACTCGGTCGTTTTTGTCATCCACATGAAGCCTTATGCCACACTTCGTCGTACAGCCATGACACATCGAAAAGATAACACTATGTCCGTCGTTAAGTGAAATTTTGCCATCTTTTACGCTAAATTCAGGCTCTAGCGAGTTTGACTGCGGTTTATAATCGTCCTTATCTTCATCTGCCAGCATAGCACTCGTGGTTAGTGTTGAGAGCACGGCTGATCTTTTTAAAAATTCTCTTCTTTGCATTATTTATTTCCTTTTACTGTGCTATCTCTTCGCTCCAGCTGATAACCTTTTTATATCCATTATCAAGCTCGAGTTTCTTATCGTTTTTAGCCAAAATTTCGCTAACGCCGTGGTAGAACACCTGTGGATTTGTATTTTTAGGGCTATCTATAACCATAGTCTCATGTGTGGCTAGAAATTTTCTAATATTTGAGTTAGGATCATTAAGATCGCCTATTATACGGCTACCGCCCACACAGCTCTCTACACATGCTGGCTGAAGCCCTGCTCTTAGTCTGTGGTCACAAAAAGTACATTTATCGGCCTTGTAGGTATGCAGGCTAAGATATCTTGCGTGATATGGACAGGCCTCTACGCAAAGCGCACAGCCTATACACTCTTTTGTATCAATCTTTACTATGCCATTACTTCTTTGATGGCTAGCACCAGTTGGACAAACGCTAATACAGGCTGGATTGTTGCAGTGGTTGCAAAGCCTTGGAAGTGACGCAATGACTGCCATTTTACCGCTTTTATCTCTTGCCTCGTACTCGGAAACAATGGTTCTAAAAGCGCCTGGCTGAACGTCGTTTTCTAACATACAGCTCATAGTACATGACTGACATCCAACACATCTTGTTAGATCTATCGCCATGCCGTAGCGAACACCACTACTACTAAAGTCCTTTGATGCAGCCTTTAGTGCGGTCGTAGCAAAAAATAATCCTGCAGCTGCAATGAAGCTGCGACGAGAATTTAAGGTCTGTTGCATAAAAAATTCTCCTTTCTTTTTATAATTTTTTCTTATTTTAACATAGTAAATATTTTTTCTAAAGTTTATTTTATATTTTTGCAAAATGTATTAAATTTTGAGAATTTTTGTAGCACTTAAAAGATAGAATTTGGATAGTAAAATTTAGAAAGAAGTGGGAAAAAGATAGAAAATAAACTTCTATCTTCTTAAATTTATGCTTTGTAGTTTAGCATATAAAGGCGAATGACTTGCTCCGCTGTCATCTTTAAATTTCTAATTGCGACATCTTTTCTCATCGCTTCTTCAAGACTCACTGGCTCATTTAATATACAAAAATAGGCATCGATTCCATTTTTATGGCAATCTTTGGCACATTTTTGCACACTTCCAGCAAATGCGATCACTGGCTTATGATATTTTTTGGCTAGTTTTGCAACACCAGTTGGTGTCTTGCCCATTGAGCTTTGAAAGTCCATACGGCCTTCACCAGTGATGACTAGATCAGCCTTTTTGATCTCATCTTCAAGTGCAATAGTCTGCGTAATGATCTCAATACCTGGGCGAAGTTTCGCTCCTAAAAATGCCACGAATGCAAAGCCAAGTCCGCCAGCGGCACCAGCACCTTTTTGTGTGTGAAATTTGCTATTAGTCTTTTCCTTTACAAGAGTTGCAAAGTGTTTTAGCCCATCATCAAGCTCTTTTACCATACGGCCATTTGCACCCTTTTGAGGGGCATAAACATGGGCTGCTCCATTCATGCCATAAAGCGGATTATCTACATCGCAGGCGATTAAAAACTCGCACTCCTTTAGCTCTTTTAAAGCATCTTCATCTGTAAATTCACAAATTTTGGCTAAATTCTCGCCTTTTCCTTCAAGTAAAGCACCATCTTTATCATAAAATTTAAAGCCAAGTGCGCTAAGCATGCCTGTACCAGCGTCATTTGTCGCACTTCCACCGATGCCAATGATAAATTTTCTAGCACCTTTAGCAATGGCATCTTTTATCATCTGACCAAAACCAAATGTGCTAGTTTTTAGTGGATTTCTCTCATCTGGATTTATGAGTGTAAGGCCAGAAGAACTTGACATTTCAAGTATTGCAAGGTCATCTTTTAGTGCATATCTAGCTAAAATTTCAATTCCAAGTGGATTTTTTACTATCGTATCTATAAATTTCGCACCAAGCGCATCAGCCATCGCCTCTACACTACCTTCGCCACCATCTGCTATAGGTTTGACAACGACCTCACAGCCAATCTCTTCTAGTCCTTCTTTTACAGCAAGGCCCGCTTCAAGCGAGCTAAGCGAGCCTTTTAACGAATCAATCGCAACTAAAATTCTCATAAAAGCACCAAAGATAAAATATAAACGCTAATTATGCCAACGATACCCATTATAAACGTCATAGCCGTTTGTGTGCGATATCCTTGTTCTGCACTCATCTTACTAAAATTTGTCACAACCCAGAAGTAGCTGTCATTTGCATGAGATACACACATCGCACCAGATGCTATTGCCATGACACAAAGTGCAGCTGAAAGCTCGGTCGTAAAGCCAAGTGTGTGCATTAGCGAGTTATCAGCGCTAAATGCGCCCATGATAGATGCTGTCGTGATGATAGCCACGGTCGAGCTTCCTTGAGCGGTTTTTAGTACGGCTGAGATGATGAATGGGAAGAAAATTCCTATCGCTTTTATAGCGGTTGCGTTTTCTTTTATGAAATTTACAAAGCCAGCCTCAGTGATGACATTACCCAAAACACCGCCAGCTGCTGTGATAAAGAGTATCGGTCCAGCAATCTTTAAAGACTCGTTCGTGATATGGTCAAATTCTCTTATCTTTCTGGCTTCAACTAATAAAAATACGCAAAAGATCACGCCGATTGCAAGAGCAATGATAGGGTTTCCTAAAAATAAAAGTATCTTTGGCAAGAGAGCCGTTTTATCAAACATGCCTTGTTTTGCTAAAACATCGACAATAGAGCCAATCGCCATAAAAATGATAGGCATGATGATAGGAGCAAGGCTCAAAAATCCGCTAGGTAGCGTGCCAAATTTCTTTAAAAGATCTTCATAGCTAGCTGTGATAGTAGCGTCAGCGTCTTTGTCGCTGATGGTCACGCTTTTGCCAACACTCTTTGAAAAGAAATAAACAGCTATCAAAACAGGCACTGAAACGACTGTTCCCATAATGATGACAAGGAGCAGATTTCCGCCAAGACCAAGTGTTCCTGCAGCTGCTATTGGACCAGGAGTTGGCGGGATAAAGACGTGAGATGTGTATAGGCCGCCACTAAGTGCGACTGACATCGCGACTGGGCTTGCTGAAATTTTCTTATAAAGTGCCTCGCGAATAGAGTTTAAAACGACAAATCCGCTATCACAAAATACCGGAATGCCAACAACCCAGCCCATGATGAGCATAGCAAGCTCTGGACGCTTTTGTCCGACTAGTTTTACAACCATATCAGCTAGCTTTAGTGCAGCTCCCGTTTTTTCAAGCACGGTGCCGATGATCGTTCCAAAGATAATAACGATACCGATACTCTTAAATGTGCCACTAAATCCAACGCCTATCATAGCTGGGATCTTGGATAGATCGATACCCGCGACGATCGCAAGAACCAAAGATATACTCATAAGTGCCAAAAATGGATGCACTTTTAGCTTAGAGATCATAACGATCATAAGTATGATGGCTACAATAAAACAGACAATTAGTGAGATTCCGCTCATAAAAACTCCTTTGCTCTGAGATTTTGCTTAAGATTTTAGCAAAATTTGCTTGTATTTTTTCTAATATTTTTAAGTTTTTTGATTAATTAAATTTTTTGACATATTTGAGTAAATTTATGACTATTTGCCTAAATTTAGCCATTTTATAAGCTTAAAATTTTTAGCTTATTTTAAAATAACAAAACCAAGACCAAATTTATCGGTATGCCTATTATAATCAATCAAACTCTCGCCATATCCCGTAAAATACTGCAAATAGCCATAAACTCCTGTTGAGAAGATAGGAAACATATATGAAATTTCAGCAGCGCCCTTATTTGTTTTATCAAAATGTAAGTTATTTCTTAGCATTAGGCTAAAAATGTGATCATTAAGGTTGTAGCTAAGCCTTACATCGCCATGTCCGATGTATTTTAATATATCTTTATTATCACCCTTATTGCCCACTACCATCCAAGCTCTTGGCGAAATACTAAGCTTGTCAAAAACAAAATCACTTTGCAAATAAGCTCTATTCCAGCTTCTTGAATTGCTACCATCTCGTCCATTTGACTCATGCAAAAGTCCAAATTTTAGGTTTTTTACACCTATTTGCTCCAAATATTTTGGCGAAGCAAAATTTAGAAAAATTTCTGGCTGATAGTTTGTCTCACGAAACGGCGCTGAAGTTCTTGTTATCTGCCACCAAGATGTCTGCGTATAGGCTACCACAAGGCTCTCTCTAAATCCAAACAGGTCATAAAATAACGGCTTTGCAAGGCTTATTTGAAACTTAGTTTCAACGCTTTTTCGCTCATCGTTTGGCATATTTTTGGCATAAGTTACTGGCAAAAGGTAGTTAAATTTATAAAGCTCGATACCAAGTGCATTTTGTAAATTTTTACCACTTTTATCTTCTCTTAAAAGATCAGCTTGCTTTAGCTTCGCCTCTCTTGGCGCTGGCTCACTCTCTTGCACATTTTGTATCACGCTTTGCTCGTTTAAAGAGCTTTTGGCTAGCTCTTTATAAATTTGCATCGCAGCCTTTATGTCGCCACTTTGTTCCAGCTCTTGTGCTCTTTTAAAATCGTCCAGCCCACTTGCCATCAAAAAACTAAGGCTAAGGCTTAAAAACAATAAAATTTTACTCATCATCTATCTTCTTTTCTTGGATTTTCTTTGCCATTTCGTATTCGTCAGGGAAATTAACGTTAAAAAACTGCTCACTATCTTTAAAATTTACGACTTTGCATTTACAGCTTTTTCTCAAAAGTCCGATTTTATGCTCATTTTTTAAATAAAACTCATGAGCCAAAGTGGCAAGCCTTGGGCTAAAAAAACCACAAAGCGAGTGAATGTGCTCATTATCACTGGCCACGACCATATCAAATTCATCTTTAAATTTGGCAAGCTCCTCTAAGCTTTTAAGATCAAAAAATGGCATGTCAGCTGGTATCACAAAAATGCTATGATCAAAATTTTTAAGAATAGAGTAAAGTGCGAGCATTGGCGAATAGTTATTGCTATTTTCATCTTTTATAAGCTTTAGTGGCGGGCTAAATTTCTCAAATTTTGAGCTTACATAAACTTCGTCAAAAACTTTGCTAAATTTCGCAACCTCATAATGAGTAAGCGTCTTAAAACCACCAAATGGCAAAAGTGTCTTATCTTGCCCCATACGCGAGCTTTTGCCACCTGCTAAAATCACGCAAGTTTGCATCTTTTCCCTTAAGAAAGTTATGAGGCTAAATTTAGCTAAAAGCGGCTTTGATCTACCAAAAATATACGATAAAAACTTATTTTTGTTTATGCTACTTGTGAAATTTTAAGCCTGCTTTGCCCTTTTCATTGTTAAAAATTCCTCGTAGCGATGATCTATGATAGCTTTGATCAAGGCATAGT
Source organism: Campylobacter concisus (assembly GCF_003049085.1). Lineage (NCBI taxonomy): Bacteria > Pseudomonadati > Campylobacterota > Epsilonproteobacteria > Campylobacterales > Campylobacteraceae > Campylobacter > Campylobacter concisus. The sequence goes on along the minus strand of NZ_PIQX01000005.1, from coordinate 6,670 downwards.
TTTCTTGTGAGTTTTCTATATAAAAATAGGCGTTATCAAAGTATTTTTTACCAAATTTTTTCGAAACAAAATCCGTATAATCCTGCAAATACCAACCATACATTTTGGCAAATTTTGTCCGATCAGTCGTATAGTAAGCTTTTGCAAAGACTTTACCAGCAGTATTTAGCTCCGCACTTCCGAGTACGCCGTCCATAGCGTCAAAAAGATACTGACGATAGTTAAAATTTTCGTCCATCTGTGCTATATCGTCCGCAAAATCTGCCGCAAATTCCTTTGAGTAAAATTTGTGTTCCATGCACCAGCGAAAGAAAAATGCAATGTGTGTCGCACCGTTTTCATGCGGTATATCAGTCGGCGCATCTTTCGCACCCCAATGCCATTTTGCTTTGTCATATACTATATCTGGCATTTTTATCCTTTTAAAATGCTCAATTTTACTAAAACCATCTTAATCGCAGTAAAAATCATGGCTATTTTATCCATTTGCTTGCTACAATTAAAAAAGATATAATGGCGCTTTTATTTAAGGAAAAGCAATGAGCGAAAAAAATCTACAAATTTTAGGCTGGATCGGCACATGCCTATCAGTTGTTATGTACTTTTCATACATCCCACAAATAATGGGCAACCTTGACGGCAACAAGACACCTTTTATACAGCCACTGGCAGCCGCACTAAACTGCACAATCTGGACAAGTTACGGTCTATTAAAAGCTAAAAAAGACTATCCACTTTCTGCTGCAAACTTCCCAGGCATAATCTTTGGTCTTTTGGCAACTATAACAGCGTTTTAATACGCTAATAAAGCCGGTAAATTTGCAAAAATAGCGGGATTTACCGGTTAAATTAATCCATACAAATACTTTAAATTTTTTGATATTTCACAAAGAATTAACTCAATTTTGTCAATTAGAAGAATAAAAGCTTTTTTAGAAGAGATACTTTTAAATTTTATTTGATTATGTAAAAACAAGCCTAGAGCGGTAAGATTTTAAGATAGATTTGGATGTTGTGACGAAATTTTCACACAAGATAAAACATCTAGTTTATCGAAGTATGAAAATTCCTAACTCATTCAAAGATACTTAAAAGCTAACGCCTATAAGTCCCTTGGATCGGCGATCTTTCCAGCTATCGCCGAAGCCGCCACAACTGCTGAGTTAGCTAGATAAATTTCACTCGTTCTATCGCCCATACGTCCGACAAAATTTCTATTTGTCGTCGAGATGCAGCGTTCATTTGCGCCTAAAATTCCCATATATCCGCCAAGACAAGCGCCACATGTTGGATTGCTCACGACCGCTCCTGCTTCGATGAAAATGTCGATTAAGCCCTCTTTTTCGGCAGCTCTTGCGATCTTTTGCGTCGCTGGAGTGATGATGAGCCTTGTCTTGCGAGCTACTTTTTTGCCTTTTAGGATTTGTGCTGCGATGCGAAGGTCGCTTAGACGACCATTTGTGCATGAACCGATAAATGCCTGATCAATAGCCAGATCGTCGCGAACCGCTTGTCTTACGCTCTTGCCGTTGCTTGGCAAAAATGGATATGCGATGACTGGATCAAGATTGGTCACATCGATCTCTAAAATTTTGTCGTATTTTGCGCCCTCGTCTGAGTAGAAAAATTTTGGTTTATCACGTAAATTTTTATCTTTTAAAAACTCTTTTGTGATCTCATCAACCGCGATGATACCACTCTTTGCGCCCGCTTCGATCGCCATATTACACATTGAAAATCTATCATCCATGCTAAGGCCCTCTATCACCTCACCACTAAACTCAAGTGCCTTATAAAGTGCGCCATCAACGCCTATTTGACGGATGATCTCAAGGATAAGATCCTTACCATAGACGTGTTTATCAAGCTTGCCTTTAAAGATGACCTTGATACTCTCAGGCACTTTAAACCAGTTTTTGCCAGTGATCATCGCATAAGCTAGGTCGGTGCTGCCCATGCCAGTACTAAACGCTCCAAGAGCGCCGTGCGTACAGGTGTGACTGTCTGCGCCGATGATGACGTCGCCTGGGATGACTAGCCCTTTTTCAGGCAAAAGCGCGTGCTCGATGCCCATATCTTTTTCATCAAAATAGTTTTTAAGGTCGTGTTTGTAGGCAAATTCGCGTGAAATTTTGGCTTGGTTGGCGCTTAAGATATCTTTTGTCGGGATGTAGTGATCCATCACGATAGCAAAGCCGTCTGGGTTAGCTAGCTTTTTAGCGCCGCTTCGCTCAAACTGCTTGATCGAAATAGGTGTCGTGATGTCGTTGCCTATGATCATATCGATCTTACTTTCGATGATCTCTCCAGCACTTACCTCTTTGCCAACATGATCTGAAAATATTTTTTCGGTGATAGTTTGTTTCATAAATTTCCTTTAAATTTTAGACGATTTTAACAAAAGTAGCTAAATTTAAAGGAAATTTACTAAGCCAAAAGGCCTAGTAAATTTAGAATTTAACGCTAGCGGTCAGCATAAACTGGCGAGCATAGCCTGGTTGTATCGGTATGATATTAGCATCCGTACCAGTCGATGATGAGGTGTAGTATAGTTTATCGGTTAAGTTTTTGATGTTAAAGGCAAAATTCGTCTCGTAGCCCGCGATCTTGGTATCGTAGCTGATGAAAGCATCGTAGACAACCGCACTATCCATCTTGAATGCCGTTCCTGCTGGTACTGCAGATAAATTTGTCCTCATATAGTATGTATACCACGAGCCAAAATATCTAGCTCCACCGCCGATCCTTAGACCTTTTACGCCTAGGTGGCTAAAGTCGTAGTTGGCAAAGAGGCTGGCTTGGTGCTTTGGCGTAGCTTCTAGCGGTTTGCCCACTAGCACGGCAAACGCTCCGCTATCCTTTCGCACCTCTGTTTTAGTGTATGCGTAGCTAGCGCCCACGCTTAGCCCTTGCGTCACGCGGCCGTTAAAGTCAAACTCAAATCCTCTAGAGCGTGCCTCGCCCACTGGCGTACTCACGCCACTTGCGGTACGCATGATGTTTTTCTTATTGATATTAAAAACCGCCGCACTAGCCGTTATGCTATCGTTTTGAAATTTAGTTCCAAACTCTATACTTTTGCCCTCTTCAGGCTTTATATCGCCGATATCGCCCTTCATAGCCATTTGTGGGTTGAAACTTTGCGCGTAGTTGGCGTAAACGGACCACTGAGGCGTTAGTAGATATAAAAGCCCAGTTTGCCACGTAAATTTGCCATCTTTTTGGTCGGTGGAGTTTGGGCCGCTAACCGTTGCGCGCGCGATTTGGTCGTAGTATTCATACCTAGTTCCTAAAGAGTAGATCAAATTTTCGGTCAAATTTATACTATCTTGCGCGTAAAATCCGATCGTTCTCAGCTTTTGATACTGAATGCCGGAGGCTCGGTCGGACGGATAGGCGACCGTGCCGTAGACTGGACTGTAGATATTTATTGGGAAATTTTTGTGCGTCGTGCCTGAGCTGTAGCTGTTTAGCGCGCCGGGTCTATAGCGGTAGTACTCCTTTGCGTCGATGCCAAAGAGTAAGTTATGCTCTATCTCGCCAGTTTTAACGTAGCCGTTTAAATTTAATGATCCAGCATGCGTGCGGTGGATAAATCCGTCATACGCCTCGTTTCGCCTAGTCGCCATACCATTGTTTAAATCTACCTTCATTAGCCTGATATGGCCGTACTCGTGCTTTGAGCGAGAAAATGCATAAGCGCCCTTTAATAGCCAGTTTTCTCCGAGATTTTTCTCAAAATTTACATCTAGCGTGTCAAGCTTTGTTTTTAATTTATTAAATGGCTCGTCAAGGCGTCTTTTCTTGTCTATCGGCAGTAGTTTTCCAGTGCTTGGAATGAGATACATGCCTCGGTCAATCGGATCGGTCGAGCGTGTATGCGCATAGGCCAAATTTATGCGGTAGTCATCGCCTTTATACGAAAGCGATGGCGCAAAGAGAACGTTTTTATATTCGCCAAACTCTCTCCAGTAGTCCTTTTGCATAGTATCAAATATAAATCTATATGCAAACCCGCTCTCCGCAATAGGTCCTGTGGTGTCAAAGCCTGTATTCCAGTAGTTGCGGTTGCCGATACCAGCCCAAATTTCGTTTGCAAAGTCGTATTTTGGCTTTTTAGTGACCATATTTATGATGCCGCCTGGCTCTTGCGCGCCGTAGAGCAAGCTAGCCGGGCCTTTTAGCACCTCGACGCTTTCTACGGTTTTGTTAAAGCTATGCATGACGCTAGCGGGTACGCCGTTTCGCATGATCGAGCCGTCGCGTCCGCCGCCAAATCCCCTTTTTATGATCGAGTCAAAGATGCCACCCGTGGTGTTTCCGTAGCTAACGCCGCTCACGTTTTGAAGGCTCTCAGCTAGAGTCTCTGGCTTTTTATCCTTTAGCTGTTGTTGCGTTACGACGTTTACTGTCTGTGGTATCTCAAGAATTGGCGTATTTGTCTTGCCCACCTCACTCGTTGTGGCTCTGTAACCATCGTCTGCGCTATCTTCTACACTGATCCCATCCAAGCTTACATCAGTAGCATTTAAAGCAGAAATAGCAAAACAAAGCACCGCACTAATGCGAAATTTATTCATTAATCATCCCTTAAAGAAAATTTAATATTATAAAAATAGTTATCATTATATAAAAATATATTTTAAATTCTTATGAAAAAAATTTACGAAAAATTTATATTTTAGTAACATTGCAAATAAAACATTTGGAAAAATTAAACATGGATCAGAAAACAGATTTTTACTATTCTTTCATAGCTAGCGATAAAGCTTTTATTAAAACATTTTTGCAACATTTCTGATATAATCCCCACATGAAGTACGCACATTTAGTTCAAATAGCAAGTTATTTATCAAATTTTACAAAGATAAACCAAGCAAAACGCATTAATGATATGGCTATTTTGATCGAATTTAATGGCGAGAAGATCATCTTTGATCTAAACAAATCAAACTCTGCTATCTACAAAGATGGCGAGCTAAAAGAAGCAAAAATTTATCAAGCGCCTTTTGATAATGTGCTAAAAAAGCGCTTTAACGCCTCGCATATAAAAAGCGTTGAGTGCTTAAAAGATAATAGAATTTTAAAATTTATCTGCACGCAAAGTGGCTCATATAAAAGTGAAAATTTTATCCTCTATCTTGAATTTACTGGGCGCTTTACAAATGCTGTGATAACTGATGAAAATAACGTAATCATCGAAGCGTTAAGACACATCGATAATAGCTACCGCAAAATAGAAACCGGCGAAGTTTTAAAGCAGCTTCCAGCCATCGCTATCAAAGAAAAACCGTGCGAGCCCATAACTGACTTTGAGGCGTTTTTTAGAAGTGAAGCGGCCAGAGTAAATGAGTCCAGGATAGCTGGCTTAAAAGAGGCGAAGCTTGCAAGCGTACAAAAAAAGATAGATAGCATGAGCGAAATTTTAAACTCACTTGAAGACAAAGATGAGCTAATGAGAAAGAGTGAAGAAGCTGCAAATTTAGGATCGCTTTTGCTTGCAAATCTGGGAAATTTTAAGGGCTACGAGAGGGAAATTTGTCTGAAGGATTTTGATGGCAATGAGATAAAACTAACTCTTAGCGATACACCAAAAAATAGTGCAAATGAGTTTTACGCAAGATCAAAAAAATTTCGTGCAAAAGCCATTGGTGTAGATATAGAAAAAAGAAATTTAAAAGAAAAAATCGAGTTTTTTGAAGGATTAAAGTCTCTTTTAAAAGAAGCGACCAGTCTTTATGAGCTTGAAATTTTAAGCCCAAAAAACAAGGCAAAACAAAGAGAACGCCACGTAAAAGATGTGAGTGAAAATGCTGAAATTTTTTACGTTAGAGAATTTAAAATACTAGTTGGTAGAAACGAAAAAGGCAATATAAATTTGCTTGATCTTGCCAAAAAAGACGATATATGGTTACATCTAAAGGATAACCCAAGCGCCCATGTCATCATCAAGACAAACAAGAGTAGGGTGCCTGAAGATGTGCTAGAAATGGCAGCTAAATTCTGCGTAGAATTTAGTGTAAAGGGAGCTGGCAGATACGAGGTAGACTACACTAAGCGTGAAAATTTAAAACGTGAAAATGGCGCAAATGTCACTTATACGAACTATAAAACTATCATCATAAATAAAGGCTAAAAAATGGCTGTAACACCTTTAGGAAATAGTAACTTTATAAATCAAAATGCCCCAGTAGTATCGCAAGTGCATGCAAATCAACAAGCTAGATTTGATATGCAGTCTTTAATGGCAGCTGAGCTTGCCTCGCAACAAAGTGAAGAAATCAAAGAGGTACGTCCGATGGAAGAGTCTTATAAAATAGACCCTGAAAAGGAGCATGAGCGCCAAAAAAATGAAGAAGAAGCAAGTGAGTTTGAGAGCGAAAAACAAAATTCAAGAGATAGTGACGAGGAAGATTTGGACGATATAGCAGATAATGAGGAAATAGTGCCTAGCGAACATCATATGCTTGACATAACTATTTGATGCCTAAACACCCCAGCTACACAAACACCACGTCTCAAGTCAGTGATACTCCCCAACACCTAACCCTCCTTCAAATTTTTAACGCAGTAAATGATAAAGAAAAACTTTTCAAGATCCACTCTGACTCACCCAAAGCCTGCCCACTTGGTGGCAAGATCGAAACTCTCTTAACCACCCACTTCCTAA